>JAKSJS010000051.1 GCA_024398155.1 Bacteroidales bacterium
CTCGGTGTTAAAATTGAAACTAACGTTGTAATCGGTAAATCCGTAACCATCGATGAGCTTGTTACCGAAGGCTATGATGCAGTCTTCCTTCATCCATGCTTCCTTCTCCTCTTTGGTACGATAGGAGTCCTGGTCGCTGGGAGAGTGGCCGCTGTAACGGTAGGTTACGACGTCGAGAAGGCAGGGGCCTTCCTTCTTCTCGAGGAGGGCTTTCTTCCTTCTGTAGGCGTCAATGACAGCGAGGGGATCGTAACCGTCAACGCGCTCTGCGTGCCATGCCTCAGGGTTGAAGCCGGCGCCGATACGTGCGGGGAAGGTGTAACCCATGGTCTCACCGCGGGTCTGGCCACCCATAGCGTACTGGTTGTCCATGACGTTGATCATGAGGGGAAGTCCACCCTTCATGTCGCCCTCCCAGAGGGTCTTGAACTGGTCCATGGAAGCGAAGGTCATACCTTCGAGCACGGGACCGCGGGCCATTGCACCGTCACCGAGGTTGGCGACAACGATACCGGGCTTGCGGTTTACTTTCTTATAGAGGGCTGCACCGGCTGCGATGGAACCGGAACCGCCTACGATGGCGTTGTTGGGCATGATACCGAAAGGAGTGAAGAAGGTATGCATGGATCCGCCGAGACCTTTGTTGAAACCGGTCGTACGGGCGAAGATCTCAGCCATTGCTCCGTAGAGGAGGAAGCGGATACCTTTGTCCTTTGCAGAGCCTTCGAAGCCCTTGTTGGCTACGCCTGCGGTGGCGCCGTCCCAGAACTCGTTCATTACCTTCTCGAGGTCCTCGTCGGAAAGGATCTGGATAGAGCGGAGTCCCTTGGCGAGGATCTCGCCGTGAGAGCGGTGGGAACCGAAGATGAAGTCATCGGTAGTAAGAGTATAAGCCATACCTACAGCAGCAGCTTCCTGACCCATTGAGAGGTGGGCGGGACCCGGGTTGTTGTAAGCGACACCGTTGTAACCACCGGTAGTCTTTACGAGGTTGAGCATCGTTTCGAATTCACGGATGGTGAACATGTCACGATAGATGTTGAGGAGATCTTCTTTGGTGAAGTTCTTCTCCTTGAGCTCCTGTTTGATGGTCTTGTCATAAACCATTACAGGGATCTCCGGGAACTTGATAGCTGATTTCGCTTCGTCACGGAGGACCTTCTGAGGGTCGATGTAAATTGATTTGGGCATAGCTTGTTATTTAACTGTATAGATTGTTTCTTTTATGATTTCGGATACTGTAGGATGAGGGAAGACAACTTCCTTGAGCTGGGCGGCGGTCATTTCCTGCTCGATTGCGATGCATCCGCTCTGGATGATTTCGGAGCAGGGGTTGCCGAGCATGTGGAGGCCGAGGACCTCTTTGTATTTCTTTCCTACTATGATCTTGCAGAGACCTTCACCGCCTTCATTCTCAGCGACGAAACGTCCGGAGTAAGCCATGGGGAGCTTGACGACCTCATAGTCGATGCCTTTCTTCTTGGCTTCCTCTTCGGTAAGGCCGACACCGGCAACCTCGGGGTTCGTATAGACGATACCGGGGATGGCGTTGTAGCGCATTACGTCCTTCTTGCCGAGGATGTTGTTGATGGCGACTTCGCCCTCGCGGCTTGCTGTATGGGCAAGCATGGAGAAACCGGTTACGTCACCGCAGGCGTAGACATTGGGGATGTTGGTCCTCATGTGCTCGTCCACCTTGATGCCGTAAGGCCTTCCGTTGGGCTTGAGACCGAGCTCTACGCCGAGGTTCTCGAGGCCGTAGCCCTTGAGATTTGCGGCGCGGCCGATGCTGACAAGGATCTTGTCACCGCTTACACGGCACTCCTTGCCGTCGGGATCCTTATAGATTACGGCATTGCCGTCGATTCCGGTAACCTGGCAGCGGAGGCAGAAGTTGATGCCGCGCTTTGCGTAGGTAGTCTGGAGCATGGCGCTGATCTCGTCGTCGAGGGGACCGAGGATCTTCGGGAGCATCTCGACTACGGTAACTTTCGTTCCGAGAGTGTTGAAGAAGGAGGCGAACTCCATACCGATCACACCACCACCGATTACGACAACCTCTTTGGGCTGCTCGGTGAGATTGAGTATCTCACGGTTGGTGACGATTGCGTCGCCGGCTTCCTTGAGACCGGGGAACGGAGGTACGATAGCCTCGGAACCGGCGGAGATAAGGAGGTTGCGGGCTACGAAGTCCTTGCCGTCAGCCTTGATGGTGATGCCTTCGGCGGAACGGCCTTCGATCATGGCCTCAGCCTTTACGACTTCGATCTTTCCGGCTTTCATGGCGGCTTTGATACCACCGACGAGCTTCTTGACGACTTTGTTCTTGCGCTCTACGATCTCACCGTAGTTGAAGGTGGGGTCTTTTGCGTAAACACCGTAATGGTCTCCGTTTACTGCATAATTGTAAACCTTTGCGCTGTAGAGGAGAGTCTTGGTAGGGATACAACCCTCGTTGAGACATACTCCACCGAGTTCGCGTTTTTCAAAAAGGACTGTCTTGAGTCCCTGGGCAGCGGCCCTCTCGGCGGCTACGTAGCCGCCGGGACCTCCACCGATAATTGCAAGATCAAACATTGCTTTATCGTATTTTAGAATTCAACTTCAAGGGTTTCGATCTCAGTTGCGACCTGTTTGAGGAAGCGGGTGGCCTCGCCGCCGTCGATTGCGCGGTGGTCATAGGTGAGGGAGAGACCGAGGTAAGGAACGAAGGCGTATACTCCGCCGCCGAGGTCCTTCGGACGAGGTACGATAGTACCGACACCGAGGATGGCGCTCTGGGGTACATTAATAATAGGAGTGAACCACTCTACGCCGAAACCGCCAAGGTTGGAGACGGTGAAGGAAGCGGCCTCGCTGGAGAGGAGGTCGGGGTTGCAGCTGCCCTTCTTGCAGTCCTCGGCAACTTTCTTGAGCTGCTTGGAGAGACCGACGATATTGAGGTCGTCAGCATGGAGGATAGCGGGAACCATAAGACCGCGCTCGGTATCAACGGCACATCCGAGGTTAACGGAGTTGAAGAGGCGCATAGCGTCGCCGAGGCAATGGCTGTTGAGGTTGGGGAACTTCTTGAGAGCCTTGACAACAGCGTAGCATACGAAGTCGTTGATAGTGATGTTGGCATCGATCTTCCCTTCTTCGAGAGCCTTCTTGGCTTTCTTGCGGAGAGCCTGGAGCTTGCGGGCGTCAGCACCGAGCATATGGGTGAGCTGGGCGGAGTTCTGGAGGGAGTTGTACATGGACTTGGCGATGAGTTTTCTCATGTTGCTCATCTTGACTACCTTGAATTCCTCACCCTCACCGGCGATGTCGGTGTGGTTGGCCTGCCATACCTTGAGGTCACCTGCCTTGACAGTACCTGCAAGGCCGGTGCCGTTGCCGGCAGCGGCAAGGCCGCCTTCGGCCATCTTGGCTTTGGCAAGACCGGAGAGGTTGCCCTGGGCTGCGGCGGCAGCCTGGACATCACGCTCTATGATGCGTCCGTAAGGGCCCGAGCCTGCGACCTGGTCGAGGTTGACTCCCTTCTCACCGGCAAGTTTCCTTGCGCGGGGCGAAGCGGGAGCGCCGGCAACGGCAGCGGCGGCGGGAGCCTCGGCTGCGGCTGCGGGAGCAGCGGCGGCGGGAGCCTCGGGAGCGGCGGCAGCGGGGGCCTCAGCGGGAGCTGCGGCGGCCTCGCCGGCGGGAGCGAACTCTGCAAAGGATTCGCCTTCGTTACCGATAACCATAACATTTGTCAATACGGGGATCTCATCTCCGTCATTGAAGAAGCAGGCGAGAACGGTACCTTCGAACTTGGATTCCTCCTCGAAGGTGGCTTTGTCTGTTTCATAGCCGAAAAGAACGTCACCGACAGCGACCTTGTCGCCTACTTTTTTCTTGAATTCGGAAACGATACAGCTTTCGACTGACTGCCCCTGTTTGGGCATGATTACAACATTTGCCATTTCTTGATTTAGGAAAATTTATTATACGTTAAACTTTTGTTAAGCCATTAACTGAGGAAGGAAGGTGCTGAAGATCAGCACTGCGAGACCGATAAGGAGAACGGCGATCGTCTTCCTGGAAACGCCCTTCCATTCCTTGAGGATGATTCCCCATACATTGGAGAATACGACGTCAAGACCCATAAGGATACACCAGCTGAAGGTAAGGAGAACGGCGGAGTGTCCGTCGAGGAATCCCTTGCCGAGGCTGAGGCCGAAGAACTGGCTGTACCAGAGCAGACCGGCAAGAGCGCAGAAAACGATGTTGTGTCCCCATACACTTCCCTGCTTGTAGTCGGAGAAGGTCTTGTTCTTTGCATTCTGGAAGAGACAGTAGCTCGCATTCGCGATGAATCCGCCGATAGTCACGAGGAGAGTGGCGGGAAGTGACGCGAAGAGAGGGTTGGTGGACTCCCAATGGAGGTCGGCGCCGAAACTGAGGCCGATGGAGAAGCATGCGCTCATGACACCGGAGAGGACGGCAACGGCGAGGCCTTTGCCGAAGTTGAAGTCCTTGACGGCCTTCTTCTTCTCCTCTTCGGGGAGAGCGGCGGTCTTCATGCCGCCGGCGATGCCTATGATGGCGATACCGATGAGCGTTACGGCTACACCTACCCAGATTGCGGTAGTAAGGGCACTTGCGTTACCGGTGAAGACAGGGCCGAGGATTGCGCCGAGTCCGGAGCAGAGTCCGAGGGCTATCGACTGGCCGAGGGCTACGCCGAGGTAGCGCATCGAGAGGCCGAAGGTAAGTCCGCCTATTCCCCAGAGAAGTCCGAAGAGCATCGTGAGGAGGGAGGCCTTGGTATTGGCTGCATAAAGGGCGAAGAGGCTCTCACCGGCAGGAACGGCGAGGAAGGCGCCGATCACGGGGAACACGAGCCATGCGAAGACGCCCTGGACGAGCCAGTAGCTTTCCCAGCTCCAGCTTTTGATCTTGTTGATGGGAACATAGCTGGAGGACTGGCAGAAAGCGCCGGCCGCTATGATGAGGAGTCCTATGATGATGTAAAGCATAGCGATTCGGTATTAGGGATTGTTATCTCTTGGACGTTACGTCCTTCTCGTATTTGTCGACCTCGGCCATCCAGTCGGTTCCGGCGGGAACGTTGTTCCTCTCGCAGAACTCATCGTAGACGGCACCCCAGGGAAGACCCTTGCACTCCTCGAGGAGGGCGAGAACCTTGTAGGTAGAACCTTCGAGTTCGTACTTGCGGATAAGCTCGATAGGTTCGAGAAGGGCGCAGAGCATACATTTCTGGGCTGCGCGGCTGCCGACTACGTAAGCGCCTACACGGTTGATGGCGCCGTCGAAGTAGTCAAGACCGTAATGTACGCGGTCGAGGGCATTGGCACGTACGATCTCGAAGAAGAGGTCCTGGGTAGGATCGTCCTTGAGAGTTACGTGGTCGGAGTCCCAGCGGACGGGGCGGGATACGTGGAGCATGAGCTCGGGGACGAAGTTGAGGAGGGCGGATACCTTGTCGGCAGGGCTCTCAGTGGGATGATAGTGGCCTGTGTCGATTGTAGGGATCTTGCCGTTGGCGGCAGCATAGGCAGTATAGAAGTCGTGGGAACCTACGGTGAAGCTCTCGAGACCGATGCCGAATACCTTTCCTTCGATACAGTCCTTCATGTTGGCCTTCTTCTCAGCGAAGATCCTGTCGAGGGAGTCCTTGAGGAAAGCTCTGTACATATAGTGGTTTACAGAGAGGTCCTTGCATCCGTCGTGTACCCATACGTTCATGATACAGGGGTCGTTCTGGGCCTTACCCATTGCGTCAGCGATGTCACGGCAGCGTTTGGTGTGCTCTACCCAGAAATCGCGGATAGCCTTGTCGGGGCTTGAGAGGGAGAGGCTGCCGCTCTTGGGATGGGAGAAGGAAGTGGAGTTGAAGTCGAGGGGGGTGTTGTTCTCCTTGGACCAGTCGATCCAGCCCTGGAAGTGCTCTACACCCACTTCGTCGCGGTCAACTTTCTTGCCGCCGAACTCGCCGTAGATCTCGTGGAGATTGAGACGGTGGGTACCGGGGATGAGGCTCTTTGCCTTGAGGATGTCAGCGCGGAGCTCGTCGATATTGCGAGCCTTGCCGGGATAGTTTCCAGTTGCCTGGATACCACCGGTGAGGTCACCTGTGCTCTCGAAGCCGGCTACGTCGTCAGCCTGCCAGCAGTGCATTGAAAGATGGAAGTCCTGCATAGCTGCGAGAACTTTTTCAGTGTCGATTCCATAAGCAGCATAGCGCTCTTTGGCGATTTCGTAAGCTGCGGTGATTTTCTGATTCTTTGCCATAATGATTTTGGTGTTATGAATTATTGATTTGTATGATTTTATTTTCTTTCCTGGCGCTGGTAGGGGTCTCCGGGATTGTAGACCTTGAGGTCGATGGCCTGGGCTATGAGCTTGCGGTAGTCCCAGCGGTCCTTCACGAGGCCTACGCCCTGGGCCTGGATCATGATGTTACCGATAGCCGTAGCCTCGGTAGGGCCGCAGACGACGGGTATTCCGAGCATGTCGGCGGTACACTGGTTCATGAAGGGGTTGACGGAGCCGCCGCCTATGACGTGGAGCTTCGTGATCTTGAAGGGAGCCATCGACTGGAGGTCGGCGAGGACCTCTTTGTAACGGTTGGAGAGGCTCCTGTAGATGAGGCGGATAATGTCGGAGTCGCTTGCGGGAGCGGGATATCCTCTGGAGACGAGGTAGTCCTCGATGGTCGCGAGCATGTCGGCAGGATTGGCGAAGCAGGGATCGTCGGGATTGATCAGGTAGTCATAGGTCGAAGCCATAGCCATGTCGACCATGTCGGGATAGCTGTAGGTCTTTTCCTGTTTCTTCCACTGCTTGCGGACCTGTTCGATGATCCACATGCCGGTTATGTTCTTGAGGAAGCGGGTCGTACCCTCGACGCCGCCTTCATTGGTGAAGTTGGCTTCCATGGCCTTGGGGACAAGGACGGGAGCGGGGGTCTCGATACCCATGAGGCTCCAGGTACCGGAGGAGAGGTAGGCGAACTCTTCGTTCTCGGCGGGGACGGCAGCGACAGCGGAGGCCGTGTCGTGGCCGGCGACAGCGACTACGGGAACCTTTCCAAGGCCGCTCTCGGAGGCGAGCTCATCGGAAAGGGTTCCGATTACAGTGCCGGGGAAGACGGGCTTGTCGAAGAGGTCGCGGTTGCCGCAGGCCTTCTCGAGAAGGTCACGGTCGATATCCTTCGTAAGGGGGTTGAGGAGGGCGGCGGTGGAGGCGATAGTATATTCGCAGACCATCTTGCCGGTGAGCATGAAGGAGAGGAGGTCAGGCATGAAGAGGGCTTTCTTTGCGATCTTCTGGGCGCCGGAGCCTTCCTGGCGCTGGCGGTAGAGCTGGAAAACGGAGTTGAAGTTCATCACCTGGATACCGACCTTGGAGTAAAGCTCCTCGGAGGGCATTACATTGGCAAAGAAATCCTCGGGAGCGCCCTCGGTATAAGGGTCGCGATAGGCGCGGGGAAGACCGAGTACTGCACCGTCCTCGGATACATAGCCGAAGTCTACGCCCCAGGTGTCGATACCGATGGATACCGGTTTCACGCCGAGAGCACCACAGGCCTTGAGTCCTTTCTTGATCTCGTTGTAGAGAGAGAATACGTCCCAGTAGAATTTTCCGTGGATGTTGATTGCAGCATTGGGGAAACGGTGGATTTCGTTCATCTCAAGCTTTCCCTCATCGAGGGTAGCGAGGATAGCGCGTCCGCTTGTCGCGCCAAGGTCGATTGCAAGGAATGATGTTTTTGCCATTGTATTAGAAGTTTTAGTATAATTTCGAACCCATTTTCATAGTCTTTAGACTATATCGCTTACAAAGTAACGAAATTATATGCTAAATAAATTTACGTTTTTGCTACAAAATTTGCCGATATTGACAATTTTCCAAAAGGTCTGGCAAAAACATAAAATTATTTGTACCTTCGCAGAATAGAGACAAAACAGCCCTGATATGAACGAAATAGAAAACTCGATGTACTATCTGTCCCACCTCGAAAGGGACGAACAGTGGGGAATCGTCTGTACGACGGTCGGCAGCCAGAGCTGCGGACCGGACGAGAAATATCCTGTAAACACCCATCCCTCCGCCTATAGCTTTTCAAGGACAGGAAGAGTGCTCGACGAGTATCAGCTTGTCTACATAACCTCCGGCCAGGGATGGTTCAAATCAGACAGCACCAAGCTTCTGCGCGTCTGTGAGGGCAATATGATAATAATTTTCCCGGGTGAGACCCACATGTATTATCCCGACGAAGACTCGGGTTGGAACGAGATGTGGGTCGGATTCAAGGGAGGAAAGGAACTCGACAGGACCATAGGATCCTTCTTCGACAGGAACTCCCCTATCCTCAACATCGGCATCAGCGACACCGTCTGCGACATCTACGGACGCCTGCTTTCGCTCGCGAGCTCCGAGCGCCTCGCGACCCAGCAGGCCATCTGCGGATTTGTCCACGCCCTGCTCGGATATGTCTATTACAAGGTGGCAAATTCATCAATTTCCGGAAATAAGAATTTGAGCAAGATACAGCATGCCCAGATGCTCCTGAGGGCCGGAGCGACGAGCGGGATCTCCCCCGCCGACGTCGCCTCCAAGCTCGGAATGAGCTATTCGCTGCTCCGGGAACAGTTCAAACTCCTTACGGGAATCTCGATGTCGGACTACATAATCCGCCAGAAAATCAACCTCGCCAAGACTCTCCTGACCTCTTCCGACAAGAGTATCAAGGAGATAGCTTTCGAGACCGGATATGAGTCGATAAGCCGCTTCTGCTGTTCCTTCTCCCAGAACGTAGGAATGACGGCTTCCGCTTTCAGAAAGCGTAACCGTCATTAAACACAGAAGAATATTCGGGACTCCCCTAGTCCTCCAATTCCTTTCCCTTCGTCTCCGGGACAATGAATATTGCCCAGAGGAGGTGGAGTACCATGAAGATTGCGAAGAAGCCGAATATCTTCTCGGGAGCGAACTTCGCCGCAGCGATCGGGAATACGAAAGTGATGATAGCGGCGAAGGACCAGTGGGTGAAGGAGCCGAAGCTCTGGCCCTGGGCCCTTACTGACGTCGGGAATATCTCCGCGATGATAACCCATATTACGGTTCCCTGGCCTATTGCGTGGGAAATTATGAAGACGATGACACATATCGTCGCGAGCATGCCGGCGCCGTAATGGAAGGCTAAAGCGCAGCATGTCAACGATATGACATATCCCGTACCTCCGACGATAAGGAGGGCCTTGCGTCCGAGACGGTCGATGAGAGCCATGCCGGCAAAGGTCGCCACAGCGTTGAATACCTGGGTCATAGCCGCAAGCGAGAGAGCCGCATTGTCAGTCATTCCGGCCATCATGTATATCCTCTTCATGAAGTAGTTAACGGCATTGATACCGGAGAGCTGGTTGAAGAAGGCAACGAGGAATGCTATCATGAGGGGCATAAGATAGGCCTTCTGGAAGAGTCTCTTCTTCGGAGCCTTTTCCTTTGCCATAAGGGTTCCGTTCGCCTTCATCTCAAGCCATCTCGGGGACTCGATTATGAACGGGCAGAGGACAGTGAAGAGGAAGGCGGGGACAGCCTCGGCACCGAGCATTATCCGCCACTCGTTGGGGCCTCCGGCGCAGGCGTGGCCTATAAGCAGGTTGACCAGCTGGGAGATGCAGACACCGAGGACGACGTCGAACTGGAATATCGCCGTAAGCATGCCGCGCTTCTCCGCGGGAGATATCTCGGCAATGTACACGGGGGCGGCAATCGACGAGCATCCGACAGCAAGTCCGCCAAGGAAGCGGGCTACGATCAGGGACACATAATCACCGGCCAGAGGGCTCCAGACCGCAGAAAGGAGGTAGAAGATACCGACGAAGAGAAGGGTTTTCTTCCTTCCGAGCCAATCGGTTACACGGCCTCCGAAAAGGGCTCCGAGGACAGTTCCCCAAAGGCAGGAGCTCATCACTAGACCGTGGAGGGCGGGAGTGAGCCCGAAAAAGGACTGGATCTGCTGTTCTGCGCCGTTGATCACGGCAGTGTCATATCCGAAAAGGAAACCTCCCATCGCAGCGACGAGAGCCAAAAACCAAATTTTTCCGTTGTTCATCTTATCAGTTTCAGTACTATTTTACAAATGTAATGAAAATTTTTGCTCTAACGGTATATCATTTACCCACCGTTAGAAGAAAAAAAGGTTGTAAACAAAAAAAGGAGACGCGTTTTGCATCTCCTTTTCTGTGCTCCCTCAGGGGCTCGAACCCTGGACCCCAACATTAAGAGTGTCGTGCTCTACCAACTGAGCTAAGGAAGCAGACTTTTGTGATCCGTTTGGGGCTCGAACCCAAGACCCCAACATTAAAAGTGTTGTGCTCTACCAACTGAGCTAACGAATCAAACCGTAAGTCCCAAACGGGAATGCAAAGGTAGACCTTATTTTTAAATATGCAAAGGATTTTTTAAATATTTTGCATAAATCGCTCGAGTTCCTTGAAACTGCCGAGGTCAGACCACTCCCATACAGCCGGAATGACGTATACAGAGGGGGATTTTTCCATTACGGCATAGTCTATCGATATTTTCTCGCAGGTCGGGAACAGACGTTCCAGCTCGGTCTTTTCGTTCTCAGTGTAGAAGCTCGGCGCGAGGCTTGACATGACACCGGCAATCGAAGGGGCGAAGCGGCGGATATTGTCGAGGGCGGTCTCCGCCTTCCAGACAAAGATCCCCGCATTCCAGAAATACTCCCCGGTTTTCAGATACTCTTCCGCGAGATCGAGCGAAGGCTTCTCCTTGAAGGAATCGACCTTTGCGACGACATCTGGAGACTTCGCCGAGGATGCCTTTATGTAGCCGTACTCGACCGCAGGACGCGAGGGAGTTATGCCAAGGCATATTATATGGTCCGATGAGCCGGCATCCTCAAGAGCAGTCTTGATGGTCGTCGTGAAGGCGTCGACATCGGGGACGTAGGCATCGGCGGGAGTCACAGCTACGAGAGCGTCGGGATGCTTCTTCAGGATCTTCGTCATCGCATAGGCTATGCAGGGCGCAGTATTGCGTGCGCAGGGTTCCGCGAGTATATGGTCCGGAAGGATTCCGGGGACCTGCTCGCGGACATAATGGACATAGTCGGAGGACGTCACGACCCAGATATTCTCCACCGGAGCGACAGGGAGGAAACGCTCGACTGTTATCTGGAGCATAGTCTTCCCCACCCTCAGAAGGTCCAGGAACTGCTTCGGACGCTCCGGGGTGCTCAGCGGATAGAGGCGGCTGCCGACTCCTCCGGCCATTATGACTACATGCGTATTGCTCATATCGGATGCAAATTTAGAGAAAAATTCAGATTGCGGGCAAGTTATACGTTCAGCATTCTTTAAAATTATATTTGTCTTGAGCTAAGGCGGTTGAAAAACGACGATATAAGATATCAGTACTATGGATTTAGCGGCATTTCTTTCAGAATACAAGAATCATCCGGTGTTGTTTATTGGAACAGGTATAAGCAAGAGGTATTATTCCGAATCATATACTTGGGATGAACTATTATCAAAAATTGTATTGGATTATTGTGATGATGAAGAACATTATTTGGATTTGAAATCTAAGTCAATGTCCGGCGGTCGCATATGCAATTATGCTCACTTGGCCCAATTGATTGAGAACGAGTTTAATGAAATTGCACAAAAAGAAAGGAATGGTAAGTTCAAGGCTATGAATGACATCTTTTATGATAAGATGAAGACTGGGGAAAAAATC
>JAKSJS010000052.1 GCA_024398155.1 Bacteroidales bacterium
TCGCTGATCTGCAACAATGTCGGCGAGAGGACCAATGTCGCGGGCTCGAAGAAATTCGCCCGCCTGATAGCCTCCGGCAACTATACCGAGGCCCTCGAGGTCGCCCGAGCCCAAATTGAGGGCGGCGCCTCGATAATCGACATAAACATGGACGACCCGATGGTCGATTCGGCTGTCGAGATGAGGAAGTTCCTCCGCCATATAGCCGGCGAGCCCGACATCGCGAAGGCCGCCATAATGATAGACTCGTCCCGCTGGGAGACCGTTCTCGAAGGCCTCAAGAACACCCAGGGCAAGCCTATCGTGAACTCCATCTCCCTCAAGGAGGGCGAGGAGGAGTTCCTCTCCAAGGCCCGGACGATACGCGACCTCGGCGGCGCCGCAGTCGTCATGGCCTTCGATGAAGAGGGCCAGGCTGTGACCTTCGACCGCAAGATAGAAATCGCCTCCAGAAGCTACCGTCTCCTTGTCGACAGGGCCGGTTTCGCCCCCGAGGACATAATCTTCGACTGCAACATCCTCGCCATTGGCACCGGCATACCGGAGCATTCCCGCTTCGGCGTAGACTTCATCGAAGCCGTCCGGTGGATCAAGAAGAACCTCCCCGGCGCCCTAACCTCCGGCGGAGTCTCCAATCTCTCATTCGCCTTCCGCGGCAACAACCCCCTCCGCGAGGCCATGCACTCGGTCTTCCTCTACCATGCAATTGAAGCTGGACTTGATATGGCTATCGTAAATCCCTCCATGCTTGAGATTTACGACGACATAGACCCCGCCCTTGTCAAAGCCCTCGAGGACGTGATATTCGACTCGGATCCTTCTGCAACGGAAAGATTGATTCAGGCAGCATCGCTGGTATGTATGCCCGGGAATAATGGGGCTGTGGAGTCTGGTATGTGTGCTCCAGAAACAATGCCACCCTCGGCATTAGAGGGGGGACCGCTTGCGGTGGGGTCGGCGAAGCCGACGTTTCTGGGCACACATACCAGCGGAACAGCCAACTTTAAGGAGCTATTGAAAATTTCATTGGTCAAGGGAGAGTCAGGAAAGATCGGCGAACTGGCCGTAAGGTGTTTTGAGGAGGCCGGAAGCGCCGTCAAGGTAATCGAGGGCCCGCTCATGGACGCGATGAAGACCGTAGGCGAGCGCTTCGGCGAAGGAAAGATGTTCCTGCCCCAGGTCGTCAAGTCCGCCCAGACCATGAAAGTGGCCGTGGAGGCCCTGAGACCTTATATGAGCGGCGCGGAAGAAGGAACGGCGAAGCCAAGGTTCCTTATCGCGACGGTCCAGGGCGACGTCCACGACATAGGGAAGAACATAACCTCCATAATACTCCAGTGCGGAGGATTCGAAGTCATCGACCTCGGCGTCATGGTATCTTCTGAGGAAATCATCTCCAAGGCTATTGAGAACAAGGCCGACATCATAGGCCTCAGCGGCCTCATAACCCCGTCCCTTTCGAGGATGGAGGAAATATGCCGCCGGATGAGCGAGCTCGGCATGGAGACTCCCCTGTTCGTCGGAGGCGCCGCCGCGACGGCCCTCCATACCGCAGTCAAGCTTGCGCCGGCTTACGGCCACGTCTTCTACGGGGCCGACGCCTCCGCGACCGCAGTCATGGCCAAGAAGTTCATGACAGACCCCGAAGGATTCTTCAAGGAAGAGGCAATAAAGAGGCGGACTATACTTGATGCCTACAATGGACGCCCTTCTGAAAAGAATGATATAGAGCCCGTTGAAGGTGCTTGTCTCAAGGAAGGGATAATGTCCGATATAGAGCTTTGCGAGCTTTCAGGAAAGGATGTCGGCGAGCTCTTCGACTGGAAGATGCTGGGGCTTGTCCTCGGCCTCAAAGGCGGTCTCAGCGACGAATACCGCGCGGAAGCTCAAAGCCTCCTTGCCAATATGACAGTCCGCCTTACTGCGAAGTTCACCGGAGCAGTCCGCAAGGGCGACGTCCTATGCTGCGACAACGGTCTTGCGATTCCGTTCCTTCGCGACGGCCGTTCGCTTGCCGACTTCTTCCCCGCCGACGGGACGAAGGCCGCCGTCGGCCTTTTCGCCGCGAGCGTGCCCGGCAAGGCTAAGGGCCTGATGGCCCACGCCGTTGCCGTCTCGCTCGCAGAATCAGCCTCCCAGTGGCTTGAGAGGCGTCTTTCGGGAGAGCTTCCCGAAGGACTGAAGCTGATAATGCCGGGAGTCGGGCATTCCTGCCTGCCGGACCCTTCCCTGAAGCGCGACGTTCTCGCGAAGCTTCCCGACCTCGGGATAGAGCTGACCGAGTCGTGCGCCATGCTGCCCGAAGCGAGTGTATGCGGCCTGATAATTGCACACGACAAGGCGGCTTACCCCGTACTGACAAGTTTCACCGGGGCAATGATTGATGAATATGCGAAGCTGAGAAGTTTCACAAGTGCCGAAAAGGAACTGTTCCTCGGCCACCTAAAGACTAAGTGATTTGAACTGTAAGATAAAGACAATAATATCCATCCTTGCGCTGACGCTTCTAAGCTCAAGTCTCGCGTTTGCCCAGAAAGTTACGCTTTCCGGCTATGTCCGCGAGGCCTCGAGCGGCGAGGGAATTGCCGGCGCGTTCGTCTACACGGGCGACAAGAAGTACGGTGTAGCCGCGAACGGCTCCGGGTACTACGCCCTCGAGGTCCCTGCTGGCAAATATGTCGTAAAATCCGCATTCACTGGATTTGTAACAGATTCATTAAGCCTCGATTTAAGCAAATCCCAGGTCCACAACTTCCTTTTGAAGGAGGATGCGGTCGTTCTGGAGGCCGCAAGGATCTTCTCCAAGTCCAAGCGCGAGGAGATCTCCATGCCCCAGATGGGTAAGACGATGGTGGACGCGGCCCTCGCGAAGAAACTTCCCGCGATGGGCGGCGAAACAGATATAATAAGGGTCATCCAGATGATGCCCGGCGTCCAGACTCCCTCGGAGGGGTCGACCGGATTCAGCGTCAGGGGTGGCGGAATCGACCAGAACCTCGTCCTCATCGATGACGCTCCCATCTTCAACTCCGGCCACTTCCTCGGCTTCCTGTCGATGTTCAACTCCGACGCCGTGAAGAACGCCCAGCTATACAAGGGCGACTTCCCCGCCTCGTATGGTGGCCGCAACGCCTCCGTGCTCGACGTCTCCACCAATGACGGTAACATGAACCACCTCTCCGGCGACATCTCCATAGGCCTTCTGGACTCGAAAGTATACCTCGAAGGCCCTCTGAAGAAGGAAAAGGTCAGTTTCATCCTTGCCGGACGCAGGACCTACATGGATATCTTCTTCCCTCTCTTCGGCAAGAAGATACCCGAAAACACGAGGATCAACTTCTATGACCTTAACGCAAAGATAAGCTGGGCCATAAGCGACAGCGACCGCCTCTCGCTCTCCGCCTTCAGCGGCCGCGACGTCTTCGGCATGTCAATGACCGACGTAGACGTCGACAAGGCGCAGTTCATCTTCATGAACAACACCCAGTCGCTCAAGTGGAGCCATATCTTCTCACCTAAACTGTTCTTTAAACTGACTGCATATAACTCCCGCTACGACAGTACTTCCGGAGTCGTAATGGACGTAGCCTCCTTCGACTACCTCCAGCAGATAAGGGAGTTCGGAATCAAGTCCTCGCTCACCTGGTACGCGAACGCGAACAACACCGTCGAGTTCGGAATCAACGGCGCCGGATACATGATCCAGCCCGGCGAGACCATCCCCCTCGGCACCAACTCCTTTGTATCGCATGTGAAGATGGACGGCAGCAACGCCGTCTCCCCGTCACTCTACCTCCAGAACGAGCAGAAGCTGGGGCCCGTCACGCTCCGCTACGGCCTCCGCGCCACGACCTTCACGACCCTCGGAAAGACCAAGCAGCGCTATTTCGACCCGATAAAGCACAACTTCACCGACATAAGGTATTTCGGCGCCGGCGAGCCTATCAAGACTTACTGGGGACTCGAGCCGCGTTTCTCCGCCGCATGGACGATAAACGGCACCTGGGCGCTCAAGGCCGCATATTCACGCACATACCAATATCTCCAGCAGGCCCTCATAAGCATTTCCGGCAGCCCGGTCGACTCATGGTTCACAGCCTCCCCCAACGTCAAGCCCCAGATATCCGACCAGGTATCCGCAGGCTTCACTAAGCTCTTCCTCAATGACGGGCTCGAGCTGTCCCTGGAGGCCTTCTACAAGCATGGAGCCAACACTATGGACTTCATAGACAACTCAGGGATCGTGCTCGACAACAAGGACCGCGAGGGACTCCTGCGCTTCGGCGAAAGCCACGCCTACGGAACCGAGCTGATGCTAAAGTACGAGTTCGACAAGTTCAACGGATGGCTCAGCTACACATGGTCCGAAGCCAAGTATGTGATCCCCGAGATCAACGGAGGGCAGCCCTACGACTCCCCTCTCAACCACCGTCATTCGGTCAATTTCGTATTCGCATACGACTTCAACCGCCACTGGACAGCCTCGACCGACTGGGTCTTCTACAGCGGTGCCGCGACGACATACCCTGTCGCCCGCTACTACTACAAGGGCTCATACATTCCCATATATGACTCCCGCAACAAGGACCACATGCCGGACTACCACCGCCTCGACCTTTCTGTGACCTACAGGACCAGGCGCCTTGTCGAGGGCAAGCGATGGGGCGGCGAACTCAGCCTCTCGATATACAATGCCTACGACCGTCATAACGCCTGGTCGCTGGCCTTCAACTACAACAGGGAGGACGCGAAGGCCGAAGCCGTAAAGGTTTACCTCTTCACTATCATTCCTTCAATCTCCTATTGCCTTAAGTTCTGATTATGAGAAGATGTAACATAATAATTATAGCCCTTATCGCTCTTCTGACCTCGTGCAGCGAGGTAATTGACCTTAAGATAAGGGAGACAGACGAGACCTTTTTCGTCGTGGACCGTCTTCTCACCAACATGGCCGAGGACCCTCAGGACCTCGTCCTCTCGAGGTCGCTCAGCTACTTCAGCGACGACGAGGTTCCGGCCGTCAGCGGCGCCGAAGTCTCCGTCACAGACGGTACGACGACGACAGTGTTTTCCGAACTCGAGGATGTAAAAGGAACGTACCGCGCGCCGGCCGGCTTCGCCTGCAGGAAAGGGCGCACCTACAACCTCTCGATCAAAGCTACACTCGATGGGATGGAGAGGACATATTCAGCCACTTCGACGATGCCCGGCGCAGCCTGTAGCGTCGATTCAATTGTATGCTACTATACTCCTGTAGTCGAGGATGTTGCAGACAGCTGCTGGACTGTCCTGATATGGGCTAAGGATAACCTTGACGACGGCTATTACATGACTATTCCAGCCGTCAACGGCCATACGTATCCCTTCCAGAACCACCTTGTCCTGAGCGACATGTACTTTGCCGGCAAGAGAATAAGCGGATTCCCGACGAGCATCCTTCTCCAGACAAGCGACAACTACAAGAAATACGGGGAATGTGCCAAATACCTTGAGAAAGGAGATGTCATAAGGCTGGACGTATACAACCTCACGAAAGACTACTACAATTTCGTAAATTCGGTAAGCACCAACGTCTCCGGCCAGTCAATCCCGCTCTTCTCCCCCCAGCCGTGCAACTGCCCGACGAACATCGAAGGAGAGAACGCGCTTGGATACTTCTCGACAGCGTTCGTCGTCCGCTCTGAATACACGATCGACGATCCCTTCAAGGAGAAGCACGACGAATAGTGCCCCACTTATCCACCATCCCCCTTACTAGCGGCGGGAAGCAGTCACCTGCATACCCGACGAGCCGCCAAACAGTCACCTGCTTACTAGCCGCGCCGCCAAACAGTATAACACAGACCCCCTCCAGACATCTATCTAGAGGGGGCCTATGTTCTTGATCGGCCTATTTCAGGACTATTATGTACGCTCTACACGCACAGAGTACTCTGGAACACCGCATGGCGTTATACAGTTTGGCGAGAACCGGCGAAAATGCGAGAAACTGTTTCTAACATTGAAATTTCGATTACTTGATATACTTTCGGAGTTCGGATTCGGGCAATCTGACAATTGTCGACAATTGACGGAATGTTATTTTATGTGTCTTGCGCACTTTCATTGCAAGTGTCATCCTTTGATTGGAATTCAGCCACCTGGCATCTCTCTTCCCGAATAAAGCATAACTTATGTCGCCGCAAATTTTCCTCGCTTCATAATCTTCGAGGGTTATTCCCCTCACGGAAATCATCTTCTTTAATACCTCCTCGGATTTCTTACTTGTCTGGCCAAGGAACACTCTAAAACTGTTATATGTCTGGAATATTTCCTCATACCTTTTGATATCGACATAGTTTGTTGGGAGGATATAACCATTCGCCACTAGCCATTCGCCAGGTACCTCGAATGAACTGCATGTAATTTCACGCTTTTTCCTCGCGGTCAGTTCGCGCATCATTACAGGTTTTGTTATGGTCATATCATCTCCGACAAGCCATATCGGTATCGTGTTCGAAGAACGGAAGTAGAGAGTTCCCGTCCCAAGCAAATAATCGTAAGGCATTACTCTTTTCCCGTCCTTTGTCGGCTGGATTGCGACATATGCCGCTGCAGTCTTCAGATAATCCTCCGAATCTACCGGTATAAGTTCGCAATCAAACAGGACTCCGTCAAGGTTTCCCCTTGTAGCGGCAATGAAATGTTTAGTCATCGACTCATAGAGCAGTTTGAAGGCAAGGCATTTATCATAGGTCCCGTAAACAAGCACATGGATATGGGAGTCCTCGATTGAGAAGGCGATTACAATTGCTCCGGTTCTATAGGCACATATGGCCATCCTATTGAATGCTGCCTTTGCATCCCTTTCGCAAATGATGAAATTTTTTGCGTCATCGCCATTGGCACAAATGTGATAATAACACTTTTCCATACTTCACAAAATTTGCAACTGACCGTCAGTGTTTATTCGCGCCTCAAATATATAATTATTTTGAATTACTATTCGTGCCTATAGGAGCTGAAAAAAGTGCGTTATTTTGTGATTATTTACGTTTTCTGTAGAAAATTCAGCCTCCCCGCCAAGTAGTATAACACGCATAGGACTCATAGGGAAGCCAGTTGGGGGTAGTTGTTCATGATAGCCTTGGAATAGGCCCATCATGAACACTGGCCCCCTCTAGAGCGATGTCTGGAGAGGGCCGGTGTTATGCAGTTTGGCGAGCGGCGGGAAAGCAGGTGACTAGCTGACAGGTGGCTCGGTGGCGGTTCCCGGTATGTGGGGGCAGGTTGCCTGACGGCTAATACCAAAGGGCAGGCTCAGATCCCATTTCGTAGACGAGTTCGCCGCCGGCCATGAGGTCGGCGTAGTCGATCCAAGCCTGGCGCAGGGGCTCTCCATTCAGGGTTATTGACTGGATGTAGCGGTTCTTGTCGGAGTTGTTCCGGGCTATGATGTCGAGAGATCTGCCTTCGGGAAGTCTGAGCTTCATCTCCTTGAAGAGAGGGCTGCCGAAGAAGTAGCGGCCGCCAGCGGGTTCTATCTGGTAGAATCCCATAGCAGTAAGGATATACCAGGCTGACATCTGACCGCAGTCCTCATTTCCGCATATGCCGTCGGGGGCAGTTGTGTAGAGCTCGTCACAGATTCTACGGGTGAGATCGGCTGTCTTCCAGGGCTCGCCTGCGTAGCAATAAAGGTATACTGTATGGTGGCTGGGCTCGTTGCCGTGGGCATACTGGCCTATAAGGCCGGTGATGTCCATCGAAGCATTCTCGCCCTCGATCTCAGGACTTACAATGAAGAGGGAGTCCAGTTTCTGGATAAGGGCTTCGCGACCAGTAGTATCATCGCCTGTATAACCTTCATAATGGCTGAAGCACTCGCAGAGGCCTTCGTAGTCATGGGGAACAAGGAAGGTATACTGCCAGCCGTTGCCCTCGCAATAGTCTGAATGAGTGTGATTTGAATAGGAAGGGCTGAAGGGTTCGGTGAAGCTGCCGTCGGTATTCACTCCCCTCATGTGGCCTGTCTTGGGATCGAAGTGGACCTTATAGGTCTTGCTTCTTCTGAGGAAATATTCATAGTCCTCCTGATAGCCGAGCTTGAGGGCGGCCTGGGCAAGGGCCCAGTCGGAAAGACAGTATTCGAGGTCGAAGGCTACGGGGGCGAAGTCGCAGAGGTCGGAGGGGATATAGTCGCCTTCGATACGGAAATTCTGGTTGCGCTCGGGGTTCATTGCAGTGGACTTCATCGCCTTGTAGGCCCTTTCATAGTCGATGCCTTCGAAGCCCTTGAGGACTGCGTCAGCGACTATGGGTATGGCGGGAGTACCTATCATGCAGTCAGTCTCGTTGCCGTAAAGATGCCATACGGGGAGTTTGCCCTGGTTGTCGAAGATCTTGAGGAAGGTATTTATGAAGCCGCTCTCCTTCTCAGGATGGATTATTGTGAAGAGAGGGGCCCATGCACGGTAGGTGTCCCACAATGAGAGGACTGTATATTCGGGTTCAGTGCCGTAGTCGTTAAAGTGGGCGGGATCTATCATCGAATGGTAGAAGGAGGTGTAGAAGACAGTCCTCTGATCCTTCGTACAGCCGGAAATGTCAATCTTGGAGAGTTCCTCGTTCCATGCGGCCCGGGCGGCTTCGCGCGTTGCGTCGAAGTCCCAGCCGGGGAGTTCCTTATACAGGGTTATGAGGGCCATCGTCGAAGCAGTGGGTGATATGGATACCTTGACGTCGACCTCGGAATCATCGAAATCGAAACGGTAGTAGTTCATTTCATGCTGGGATTTGGAGATGAAGGGTTTGGAGAACTCCGCCGCGAAATAGATCTGCTGGTTCTTCGCCCAGCCATGGGAATAGCGGTATCCGACGAAGTGAGTGCTGTCGATAATGCAGATTGCGCTCTGTACATCAGGTGAATCCGTGTTGCCGCCGTCCTGAAGATTGAAGATTATGGCCTTGTCGTCGGCTTTCTTCGGGAAGGCGAATCTAATGAAGCTTACATGGTCGGTAGCGGTCATCTCACACTTTACGCCGGACTTGAGAAGAGGGACCGAGTAGTACGTCGGGTCACATACTTCGCGTGTCCTGTCGGCCTTGTCGGCTATTCCGGCACGGTTATATTCGATATCGGTCCCGACTACGGGAAGGACGTTGATGTCGCAAAGGTCACCAACTCCGGTGCCTCCGATATGGGTGTGGGCGAAGCCGATTACAGTAGAGTCGCTTACATGGTAGCCGGAGCACCAGTCCCAGTCGCGGGGGACGCTCGTCGGTCCGACCTGGACCGCTCCGAAGGGAACGGACGCCCCGACGAAAACATGGCCATGGGCCGCTGTACCTATATATGGATCGACAAAACGGGTGTAATCACAACGCGCGTTGCACGCGGCCAGAAAAGCGATTGAGAAAATGGCGGAAAGGATACGTTTCATATTTGGACCGTTAGATTTCTAAGGGCAAATATAATGAAATTAATTTGCGGGGACGAGAAAAAACGAGTACTTTTGCAACCCGTAATTCAACAATCTCTCTACTATATGAAGTACGGGTTCGACAACGAAAAATATCTCAAAATCCAATCTGAACATATCAAGGAGCGTATCGCCAAGTTCGGCGACAAGCTCTACATGGAATTCGGCGGAAAGCTCTTCGACGACCACCACGCCTCGAGGGTCCTCCCCGGTTTCGAGCCTGACAGCAAGTTCAAGATGCTCACCCAGCTCTCCGAGATCTCTGAGATCATTATCGTCATCAGTGCCGTCGATATAGAGAAGAACAAGATGAGGGCCGACCTCGGCATAACCTACGATGTCGACGTTCTCCGTCTCCGCGAGGAGTTCATCAGCCGCGGCTTCCTCGTAAGCTCGGTCGTCATAACCCACTACAACGGCCAGAGATCGGCTGACGCCTACCGCCAGAGACTCGAAAGGCTCGGGATCAGAGTCTACTACCACTATACAATCGAAGGCTACCCCAACAACGTCGCCCTTATCGACTCCGACGAGGGCTTCGGCCGCAACGACTTCGTCGAGACGACCCGCCAGCTCGTCGTCGTGACGGCTCCCGGCCCCGGCAGCGGCAAGATGGCCGTCTGCCTCTCCCAGCTATACCAGGAGAACAAGCGCGGCGTCAAGGCCGGCTACGCCAAGTTCGAGACCTTCCCTGTCTGGGACCTCTCCCTCAAACACCCTGTCAACCTCGCGTACGAAGCCGCTACAGCCGACCTCGATGACGTCAATATAATCGACCCCTTCCATCTTGATGCCTACGGCAAGATAGCCGTCAACTACAACCGCGACGTCGAGATCTTCCCCGTCCTTAACGCCCTCTTCGAAGGTATCTATGGGGAGAATCCCTACAAGTCCCCTACCGACATGGGCGTCAATATGATAGGCAGCTGTATGTGTGACGAGGAGGCCTGCTGCGAGGCCGCCAAACAGGAGATAATCCGCCGCTACTACACCTGTCTCGGCGAGTTTGCCGAAGGTCTCGCCTCCGAGAACGAGGTCAACAAGCTCAGCCTCCTCATGAAGAAGGCCGGCATCACTACCGACTACCGCAAGGCTACCGTGGCCGCCCGCGAGCGCAAGGAGAAGAGCGGCGTAGCCAGCTCTGCCATCGAGCTCGAGGACGGGACCCTTATCTCCGCCGAGACCAGTCCCCTTCTCGGTCCCTCAGCTGCGCTTATCCTCAATGCCACGAAACACCTTGCCGGAATTGACCACAAGACCAAGCTCATCCCCCAGAACATGATAGAGCCCATCCAGAAGACGAAAGTCAACTATCTCCACGGCCACAATCCCCGTCTCCATACAGACGAGGTCCTTGTCGCGATATCGATGCTCTCTCTCTGGGACGAGAACTGCCGCAAGGCCCTCGAGTGCCTCCCTAAATTCAAAGGCTGCCAGGTTCACTCGACCGTCATGCTCTCCGAAGTCGACCGCAAGATCTTCAAGAAACTCGGCGTCGGCCTCACCTGCGACCCGATCAAGAAAGACTAGATTTCTTCTGAAGTCCAGCCTTTGGGAAGTCTTATCCTATAGCTTATGGATCCGTCGTCGAGGCGGGTCCATTTCAGCTTTATGCGGCCTTTGCCGCCAGGCTAGGAGCCCTCGCAGGTGGCTAGGCCGTTGTCCGTGACATGGAGGGGCACCTTGCGGGCGAGAGGATG
>JAKSJS010000053.1 GCA_024398155.1 Bacteroidales bacterium
TCCTCCCATCCCTGTTTCGTCAAGGAAAAGAGGTACGGGAACGTCCACTTCACTTTCTTTGAAAAGAAGGCCTAGAGTCCTTTCGATTTGGCCTCATCCCATATACGGTCCATCTCCCCGAGGGTCATGTCCTTGAGGCTCAGGCCTTTCTTGAGGGTATTCTCCTCGAGATAGGTGAAACGGCGGCGGAATTTCTCGCATGTGGAGTTGAGGGCGACTTCAGGGTCGATGCCGTAGAGGCGTGCGGCGTTTATAGTGGCGAAAAGAAGGTCTCCGAATTCTTCGGTCATGTGGGCCTCGTCAGCTTCGCCGCAGGCCTCGCGGACCTCGCCGAACTCTTCGCTGACCTTGTCCCATACATCCTCCTTCTTCTCCCAGTCGAATCCGCATCCGCGGGCTTTCTCCTGCATGGACAGGGCCTTGAGGATTGCGGGCATCGCGGCGGGAATACCTCCCATGACAGTCTTGTTGCCGCCTTTCTCCTTGGCCTTGATGAGTTCCCAGTTGTCGGCGATCTCTTTGGCAGTCGTCGGGGTCGTATCCCCTCCGAAGACATGGGGATGGCGGAATTCCATCTTCGTGCATATCTTGCCGATTGCGTCGGCTATGTCGAAGAGGCCTTCCTCCTGGGCTATCCTCGCGTAGAAGACCATGTGGTAGAGAAGGTCGCCGATTTCCTTGGCGGTCTCGTCGGCATTGTCATGCATGACGGCGTCGCTGAGCTCGTAGACCTCCTCTTCGGTCATCGGGCGTATCGATTTCATCGTCTGGGCTGCATTCCAGGGACACTTCTCGCGGAGAGCGTCCATTATGTCGAGAAGCCTGCCGAAGGCTTCGAGTTTCTCCTCTCTTGTATGCATGCTATCTCATGAGGAATGAGTAGTTGTCGGTATTGCCGAGGGCGGCGCAGGTTCCGCGTGCGACAGCCTTGAGAGGGTCTTCGGCTACGTGGAACTGGATGTTGATCTTGTCGGTGAAACGGCGCGCGATTCCGCGGAGGAGGCTGCCGCCGCCGGCGAGCCAGATGCCCTGCTCGACGATGTCGGAGTAGAGCTCCGGAGGAGTCTGCTCGAGGACGTGGATGATGCTGTTCTCAAGCTTGACTATAGTGTTGTCGATGCAGTGGGCTATCTCGTGGTAGTTGATCTCCGCCTCGATAGGGTTGGCTGTCATTATGTTGCGGCCATGGACAGTTATAGGCTCGGGCTCCTCCTCGACGGGGAGGTCGCGGAGGACGGAGCCGATGGCGAACTTTATGCGCTCGGCAGTCTTGAAGCCGCACTTGAAGTTGTACTGGCGCTCCATGTAGTTCTGGATGTCGCGGGTGATCTCGTTACCGGCAGTACGTACGCTGTCATAGGCTACGACGCCGCCGAGGGAGATTACTGCGATCTCGGTCGTACCACCTCCTATGTCGACGATCATGCTGCCCATAGGCGCCTCAACGTTGAGGCCTACTCCGAGAGCGGAAGCCATAGGCTCGTAAATAAGGTAGAGGTCGCGGGCTCCGGCATGTTCGCAGGAGTCGCGGACGGCCCTGATCTCAACGGGGGTACTTCCCATCGAGACTCCGACGACGAGCTTGAGGTTCGGAGAGAATATGGAGTGGCGTCTTTCGTTGACAAGCTTTATGAAGCCGCCGATCATGAGCTCTGCGGCGTTGAAGTCGGCGATCACGCCGTCCCTCAGGGGGCGGATACAGGTGATGCCGGGATTGGTCTTCTCGTCCATGAGCTGGGCTTTGTCGCCCACCGCGATCATCTTGCCGGTCTTCGTGTCGAGGGCGACGATCGAGGGCTGGTCGAGGACTATCTTCCCGTTTTCGAATATGATTGTGTTAGCAGTTCCGAGGTCTATTGCCAGTTCCTGCTGGAGAAAATTGAATGCCATTTATGCTGAATTCTTTTGAGCCCGTAAAATTACGGTTTTTTCCGTATTCCCCCACACTTTTCTTTCAAGAATTATTGATTATCTTTGTATGATTAAAATGAACCCGATGAATTCCAAGATCAATTACGTCTCCGCAGACGAGGCTGTGAGCCACATCAAATCCCACTCCCATATCCACCTTTCAAGCGTCGCGAGCGTCCCCCATGTCCTGATCGACGCCCTCTGCCGCCGCGCCGACCGTGGCGAGATAGAGGACCTTCGCTTCCATCATTTCCATACCGAGGGTCCCGCTCCCTACAGCGATCCCCGTTATGAGGGCATCTTCTTTGAGCAGGGTTTCTTCGTCGGCCCCAACGTCCGCAAAAGCGTGAACGCCGGTTATGCCGACTATCTCCCCGTCCATCTCGGCGAGAGCCAGTTCCTCTACAGGAGCCATACGATCCATCTCGGAGCGGCGCTCGTCCAGGTCTCGCTTCCCGATGAGAACGGGTTCGTCTCCCTCGGAACGTCCGTGGACTGCTCCGTCGCCGCGATAGAGTCCGCAGACCTTGTGATCGGAGTCGTCAACCCCAACGTGCCTTACGCCTATGGCGACCTCATAAGCCTCGACAAGTTCGACTATCTCGTCGAGGACAACACTCCTCTTGTTACTGCCGCCTTTGCCGAGCCGACTCCTACGGAGGTTCTTATCGGCAAGAACTGCGCGGCCCTTGTCGATGACGGCGACTGCATCCAGATGGGCATAGGAGCTCTCCCGAACGCCCTCGCCGCCCAGCTTACCGGCCACAAGAACCTCGGCCTCCATACCGAGATGTTCGCCGACGGACTTCTCCGCCTGATCAAGGCCGGCGTCATCAATGGCGCCAACAAGAAGCTCGACCGCGGCAAGGTTGTGGCTTCCTTCCTGCTCGGCTCCAACGATGTCTATTCCTTCATCGACCATAATCCCGATGTCCTCATGAGGGACATAAAATACACTAACGATCCCTTCGTGATTGCCCAGAACCCCCACATGAAGGCGATCAACTCCGCAACGGAGGTCGACATAACCGGCCAGATCTCCGCCGACTCGATAGGCACGAGGATCTTCAGCGGAACGGGCGGCCAGCTCGAGTTTGTCCGCGGAGCGACCATGTCCGAGGGCGGCAAGTCGATAACGGCTTTCGCCTCCCGTACCAACAAGGGCAAGAACAAGATCGTTGCCGAGCTCAACAGCGGCGCTGGCGGTGTCACGCCCCGCGCCGATGCCCACTGGATCGGTACCGAGTACGGAGCCGTCGACCTTTACGGCCGTCCCCTCCAGGAAAGGGCGAAGCTGCTTATCTCAATCGCCCATCCCGACGACCGCGAGATGCTCGACCGCCAGGCCTTCGAGCGCTTCGGCCCCCACTACCATAACTTCTCGATATAATATTTAAGGTATGGTCCAGCCCTGGCAGGAAAGAACGGCCCTGATCCTCGGCGAGGAGGGGCTAGGACGCCTCGCGGCCGCGACGGTAGCCGTCGTCGGCGTCGGAGGCGTCGGAGCCTATGCCGCCGAGATGCTCGTCCGTGCCGGCCTCGGCCATATTATCCTTGTCGACAGCGATGACGTCTCGGAGACCAACAGGAACCGCCAGTTGATAGCTCTCGGCTCCACTGTCGGTCGGATGAAGACTGACGTCCTCCGCGAGAGGCTTCTCGATATAAATCCGGCCCTGGACGTTACTGTGCTGCCGATTTATCTCGAAGCGGACAAGGTTGGGGAGACCTTCGCTCCGTATAAGCTCGATTTCGTTGTCGACGCAATCGATACGATCGCCCCGAAGCTCGCCCTTATCAAGTGGTGCTACGAGAACCGCATAAAATCCGTCTCTTCGATGGGAGCCGGCGCAAAGACCGACGCGACGAAGATACGTATCGCCGACATCTCCAAGACCTTCAACTGCTCCCTTGCCGTCGTTGTCCGCAAGAGACTCCGCAAGGCCGGCATAACCAAGGGCGTGAAGGTCGTCTTCTCTGAAGAACTCCCTGATCCCAAGGCCGTTGTCCCCGTCACTGAGAGGAACAAATGTTCGCTGGTAGGGTCGATAAGCTACATCCCTGCAGTCTTCGGATGCTGCTGCGCCCAGGCCGCAATCGCTTGTCTTACAAAATAATTTCTTATATTTGCCGCCGCAAAAGCGACAGAACATACTTATGGCAGAAAACTCCCTCCTTTCGAAGGTTCTTGGCCTTCAGGAAAAATATCAGTCCCTCCAGGACCAGCTCTCCGATCCCGACGTTATTTCCGATATGAAGAAATTCGTCCAGCTCAACAAGCAGTACAAGGAACTCTCTCCGGTCATCAGGGCCGGCCAGGAGTACAAGATGATGCTCGATGAACTCGACATGGCGAAGGACATAATCGCCAACGAGAAGGACGAGGATCTCCGCGCTATGGCCAAGGAGCAGATTGCCGAGATCGAGCCCAAGCTTCCCGAGATGGAGCAGAACATAAAGCTTCTCCTCATCCCCGCCGATCCCGAGGACGAGAAGAACGCTATCGTCGAGATCCGCGGCGGCGCCGGCGGCGACGAGGCCGCTATCTTCGCCGGCGACCTCTTCCGTATGTACTCCAAGTACATCGAGGTCAAGGGATGGAAGCTCGAAGTCACAAGCCAGTCCGAAGGTACTGCCGGCGGCTTCAAGGAGATAGTCTTCAAAGTCTCCGGCGAGAAGGTCTACGGCACCCTTAAATACGAGTCCGGAGTCCACCGCGTCCAAAGGGTCCCCCAGACCGAGACCCAGGGCCGCGTCCAGACCTCTGCCGCTTCCGTCGCTGTCCTTCCCGAAGCCGGTGAATTCGACATAGAACTCAATATGGGCGATATCCGCAAGGATCTCTTCTGTGCCTCGGGCCCCGGCGGCCAGGGCGTCAATACTACGTATTCCGCCGTCCGCCTGACCCATATCCCCTCGGGTATTGTCGTCCAGTGCCAGGAAGAGCGCTCCCAGCTCAAGAACTACGACCGCGCCCTCTCCGAACTCCGTACCCGTCTCTACAACATGGAGTACGAGAAATACCTCGAAGGCATCTCTGCAAAGAGAAAGACGATGGTTTCCACCGGAGACCGTTCCGCCAAGATCCGTACCTACAACTACCAGCAGTCCCGCGTGACTGACCACCGCATCGGCTACACGATGTACAACCTTCCTGTCTTCATGGACGGCTCCATCCAGGAAGTCATCGACCAGCTGGTGATTGCCGAGAACGCTGAGCGCCTCAAAGCCGCCGGCGAAGAGTAGTCTCCCCGGGTTAACCCCTTGATAAACAGTCGTTTAACCAATACCGTCGCCGGAATTTCCGGCGACGGTATTGGTTATGTGGCTGACTGATAAGGCGTTAACTTACGAGAGACGTTCGAGGCAGAGCTCGATGAGGGCGCGGACCTGGTCCTTGTAGTTGGGGTTGCTGTCCTGGGCGTAGCGCTGGGCTATGATGCAGCATATCGTACCGGCGTTGTGGCCGAGCTTGCGGGCTATACCGGCTATTGCCGAGCCCTCCATCTCGAAATTGGTGATCTTCTTGCCGTTAAAGCGGTATTTCTCGAATTCCTCAATCATGTTCGGCATTGCGAGGGGCATCCTTAGGACGCGGCCCTGGGGACCGTAGAAGCCGCTTGCGGAGATTGTCATGCCCATTATGGCGACTCCTTCGAACCTCTTCTTCATATCTTCTCCAGCCGCTACGAAATAAGGGTCGGGAAGATGTTTGGCCCATCCGACCTGCTGCTTGAAGGCTTCCTCGTAGTCGAGCAGGGCAATCTCGTCACGGCCTTCGTACCAGTTGAGGAGACCGTCCATGCCGACGGAAATCTCCGAAAAGACGAAGGAGCCGAGGGGAATCTCGGGCTGGATAGCTCCGGAGGTACCTATGCGGAGGATGTTGAGGGATTTCTTTTCAGCCTTGACCTCGCGGGTCTCGAAGTCTACGTTGGCGAGGGCATCGAGCTCGTTCATTACGATGTCGATGTTGTCGCAGCCGATACCGGTCGAAAGGACAGTCATCCTCTTGCCGTTGTACTTGCCAGTAGTCGATACGAATTCGCGCGATTCGTGACGGAATTCGACGTCGGAAAGGTAGGAACCTATCATATCCACGCGGCCGGGGTCGCCCACGAGTATAACTGTGTCGGCGAGTTCTTCGGGACGGAGATGGAGGTGGAATACCGATCCGTCGGAGTTGATTATGAGTTCTGATTCTGCTATTCTCATGGTGGTTTTGTTTCTATTGGTTTCTTTAGGAATAGCAAACTTACGAAAAATCAATCATTTTCCCCAATTATTCTTAAATTTGCATAATTGATTAAACTCGAGAAAGAATTATGTGGCAGAGAATCCAGACTCTTTATCTCCTTGTGGCGATCGGTCTTGTCGTATCGCTTTTCTTCGTTGGCTATGCAACCGTCATCGGGTCAGACGGGGAGACTGCAAAGATACTTTTCTCGGAGAAACTGCCTTTCCTTCTCCTTACGATAATGCTGCTGACAGCGAACATGTCGGCTCTGCTTACCTTCAAGCTCAGGATACTCCAGATGAGGGTGGCCGTGATTGCCGGCCTTCTCGCCCTCGGCTTCGAGGCCTGGGTTGCCGTCGATTTCTTCCGCTACCACAATGATCTTGTGTTCGCGATCTCTGCGGTGTTCCCGCTCGTAGTCGCGATCCTCGATTTCATGGCGGCAAGGAACATAATGCTTGACGAGGCCATGGTCCAGGAAGCAAGCCGTCTGCGCAGTCCCCGCAAAAAAAGAAGATAGATGAATATGGATAAGAGAGTCGTAGTAACCGGCATGGGCGTTGTGTCGTCCGTCGGATGCAATGTCGAGAAGTTCTGGGACAGCCTCGTGAATGGCGTCTCTGGAATTACGAAAATCACATATTTCCCCTCCGATGACCTTCCTTCGAAGGTCGCCGGAGAGATCCATGACTTCGACCTTGAAGAGCAGGGGATAGACAAACCGTTTGCCCGCCGCCAGGACAAGTTCACGATATATGCTGTCGCTGCGGCCAGCCAGGCCATGAAACAGTCCGGCCTCTGCGCTAAGGCTTCTGAAGGCGCTGAGCCCAATATCGACCCCTTCCGTCTCGGCGTTTATGTCGGCTCCGGCATAGGCGGATGGAACACCCAGGCTGTCGAATACAAGAAACTCTTCAGCGAAGGCCCGAGGTGGATATCCCCGACTTTCGCCGCAACTATGATACCCAACATAGCCGGAGGCAACATAGCGATACGCTTCGGCGCGTGCGGCCCGGCTCTGCCCGTGACTGCCGCTTGCGCGACCTCCACAATCGCCATCGGAGAGGCCTACAGGGCCATAAAGCATGGCTATGTAGATGCCATAATCGCCGGCGGTGCCGAGGCTACCGTGACTCCCATGTCTGTGGCTGCCTTTGGCAATTCCAAGGCCCTGACAAAGGTCGAGGATCCCTCCCGCGCCTGTCTTCCCTTCAGTGCGGACCGCTCCGGCTTCGTCCTTGCGGACGGCGCCGCTGTGCTTGTCCTCGAGGAGTACGACCATGCAAAGGCCCGCGGAGCGGAGATCCTTGCGGAGGTCGTCGGATACGGCCATACCAATGACGCCTACCATGTCACGGCCCCCAATCCTACCGGAGAAACCCAGGCCCGCGCCTTCTCGGACTGTCTCAAGGAAGCCGGTTATACTGACGCTGACGAGGTCCATATCAATGCCCATGGCACCGGAACGGTCCTGAATGACACCTGCGAGACAAAGATGATAAAGGTTGCGATGGGCGATGCTGCCTACAGAGCCCATATCTGCTCGACCAAGTCGATGACCGGCCATCCTCTCGGCGCCGCCGGCGCTATCGAGGCTGTTGCGTCGCTCCTTGCTCTGAGGAGCGGTATCGTCCCCCCGACGATCGGTCTTGACAATCCCGATCCCGAGTGCGACCTCGACTATACTCCCAATAAAGCGAAAAAAGCTGACCTCACGCTCGCGGTCAGCAATTCTCTCGGTTTCGGCGGCCACAACTGCGCCGTCGCGTTCCGTAAGGTTAAGTAAATATCCTTACTTGGTGAGGTCCTTTACTGTAAGGTCCTTCCAATGTTCGATAGTAGGGTCATCGATATTGATGTCGATGACCTTTTTCTGTCCCTTCACGACGCAGTTCTCAAGGAAGTCTACCTGTCTGTCGACTGTCCTGTCCATGATTGAGGATATCTCGTGTCCGTATCCCAGATAGCGGAAGCACTGGTAGTTGTAGCCGAACTTGTTCATCCTCTGGGCTATGCGTGAGGAACCGTAGAGACCGATGTTGAAGAATCTTATCTGGTCGTATTCGACGAGCTTGTCGTTGACTCCGTGATACATCTGGGTTGGGCAGGGCCTCTCCTTGTAGCTGAGGCTGCCTTTGCGTGAGAATACGGCGCCTGCAAAGGCCATCACGCCTCCAAGGGTGAAGTCGGGACGCAACTCGGAGGCGAGGGGAGTGCGGTTGTAGATCTCGAATTCGGTCTGGAGGGCGGTTATCGCTCCGGCCGACGAACCGGAGAGCACTATCCTGGTGGGGTCAATTCCGAGTTCTTCGGCGTTGGCATCCAGGAAGGCAAGCGCGCTTATCATATCCTCCGTTGCAAGCTTGATGGCCTTCTCGACGGGCTTGATGCTGGTCTTGCGTATCTTCTTCTGGTCCTTGAGACCGAGGCGGTAGTCTATCGAAACGACAGTGTATCCTCTGTCGACGAGTTCCTTGAACCATTTGAGGTAGAAGGCGTCGTCTTTCGATCCGTTTATGAACCCTCCTCCGAAGGCAAATACTATTGTGGGTTTCGCAGTAACTCCCGTTTCGGGCCTGTAGTAGTCAAGGAAAAGGTTGCAGGTATCCCTTTCTGCGAACATGAAGGTTTCTGTGGGGGTTATTGCCCTATCCTGGGCCTTTGCTCCGATTCCGAAGAGGAAGGAGAGAATAATCAATGAAAATATTGTCTTTTTCATAAGTATTTGTTTATATGTGCCATGATTTGGCACAAGGTCGTTGTAATTTTGTATCGTCAAACAAAAAGACAGTTGTTATGAGAAACGTTGAAAACACTATCCTTCCTACCCTTTCGGATTGTATATCTTCCAATAACTCCCTCCGTGTCCTTGTCGATATGATGGCCGACATGGACCTTGAGCTTCTCGACGTCGCTCCTGCCGCCCTTTAGTCTTCGGCGGAGACCTCCGTTGTCGTGCGGTCCTTCGAGAGGGCTACCTTGAGCGAGCGGACGCCGCTGTCGCGGCTGACGCTCACGGCGAGCGAGTCGGCTATTATGAATTCCGACAGGGGGTCCTCTATGTATTTCTGTATCGCTCTTCCAAGCGGGCGTGCGCCGTATCCGGGATCGTATCCTGCCTCTGCGACGAGTTTCTTCGCCCCTTCGGTTATCCTTATCCTGTATCCCGCGTCCAGGGCCCGCTTCGTAAGGCCCTTGAGGGAAATGTCGATTATCTTCTCTATGCTTTCACGGCTGAGCTGCTCGAAATAGACGACCTCGTCTATCCTGTTGAGGAATTCGGGCGGGAAGGCCTTCTTCACAGCCTTTTCCATGAGGCTTTTCTTTCTCTCCGAGTCGCTCTCTCCCGTGCTCGTGAATCCTATTCCCTTGCCGAAGTCGCCGACTTCGCGGCTTCCGACGTTGGACGTCATTATGACTATCGTGTTCCTGAAGTTCACGACATGGCCGTTGCTGTCGGTAAGGCGTCCTTCGTCAAGTACCTGGAGAAGCAGGTTGAAGACGTCGGGGTGGGCCTTCTCTATCTCGTCGAGAAGAACTACGCAGTAGGGCTTCCGGCGGACCTTCTCGGAGAGCTGGCCGCCCTCCTCGAAGCCTACGTATCCCGGAGGCGCTCCTATGAGGCGCGAGATGTTGATCTTCTCGTTGTATTCGCTCATGTCGATGCGGACCATGTTGTCCTCACTGTCGAACAGATATTCGGCGATCGATTTGGCGAGCTGGGTCTTTCCGACTCCTGTCGGGCCGAAGAATATGAAGGAGCCTATCGGACGTCCGGGGTCCTTTATACCGGCGCGTCCGCGGCGTATGGTCCTGACGACGCGGCTTATCGCCTCGTCCTGGCCGATTCTCCTTGTGGCGAGCTTCTCCTCCATCCCGAGGAGTTTGGCGCCTTCGCCCTGGGCGACTTTTGCGGCGGGTATGCCCGTCATCTGGGAGATTATCTGCGCAACGTCCTCCTCGTGGACTATATGGGTCCCGCGGAGTTTCTTGTCCACCGTCCCCTTGATCCTTACCCTCGAGCCGGCCTCGTCCATGACGTCTATCGCCTTGTCGGGAAGACACCGGTCGGTAATGTAGCGCTCGGACATCCTAACGCACGCGGAAATCGCCTCGGGAGTGTACTCCACGAGGTGGTGCTCCTCATATTTCTCCTTGAGGTTGGTGAGTATCCTTATGCTGTAGGCGACGTCGGCGGGCTCGATCATCACTTTCTGGAACCTGCGGTCCAGGGCTCCGTCCTTCTCGACTATCTTCGTGAACTCGTCAAGGGTGGTTGCCGCTATGCACTGGATCTCTCCGCGCGCCAGGGCCGGCTTGAGCATGTTGGCGGCGTCAAGGCTGCCTGACGAGCCGCCGGCGCCGACTATCGTGTGGAACTCGTCGATGAAGAGTATGACCTCGGGGCGTGAACTTGCCTCCTTTATTATGTCCTTGAGCCTCTTTTCGAAGTCGCCGCGGTAACGTGTCCCGGCGACGACGGAGGCTATGTCGAGGGATATTATCTTCTTGCCCTTGAGGGCGGGGGGAACCTTTCCCGAGGTGATGTTGATGGCTATGCCTTCGACTATCGCGGACTTTCCTACGCCGGGCTCGCCCACGAGAAGCGGGCTGTTCTTGCGGCGGCGGCCGAGTATCTGGGCGACCCTCTCGATCTGCTCCTCGCGGCCGATGACGGGGTCGAGACGGCCTTCGGCGGCCGCGGCGGTCATGTCATATCCGAATTCAGCAAGGGGGGAGGCATTCTCCTTCTCCTCGGGAGCGGGAGCTTCCTCTTCGGGGCTGGGCGGGAGCTCGGAGGGCGTCTCGCGCTCCGGAGCGCGGAGAAGCCCCTCCGCATCAAGCCGGGCCAGTACCTTGCCGTAGTCTATGCCGACGTTCTGG
>JAKSJS010000054.1 GCA_024398155.1 Bacteroidales bacterium
CGGGGTGCTCGGCGTATAGAGGCGGCTGCCGGCTCCTCCGGCCATTAGGACTACATGCGTATTGCTCGTATCGGATGCAAATGGAGAGAGGAAGTCGTAATTTTGCATTTCCCACGCGAAGCGCGCAAGCGCGCACGCGCATTTGTTATAACGTACACACGATGGCGAACACAGAATTTCTTGACAACTACGAGAAGACCCTTGAGGAGGGCCTCATCAAGATATGCCGCTCCGCGGGCATGCTCCGCGAAGGCGAAGTCCTCCTTTCGAGCCCCGATATCGACGAGGTCTGGAACGAAAGGTACATAAAGGATTATGTCGCTGACGCTGCGGCGAACTTCGGCGGATATCCCGAAGTGGCGATAGCCTGGGCCGGTTTCCTCGGCTTCGGAGTTGCAAAAAGGTGGGACGAGGACTGGGCCTTCCACTGCAAGGATGCCTACAGGAAATACTATGGCCCCCACGGCTATGACGACATGGACGAATACATCCTCAAGGAGATACTCGGCCTCGAGATCCCCGGTTCCGGAAGCGGGAACACGATAGCCGAAGGCGTGGCGAAGAAGATCTCCGACCTTCTCTCGAGCTGCGCTACGGCCGCCCTCGGACTGCTCCGCCGTTGCGGCGTCGAGCCCGATACCGCCGACGAATTCTACGCGCTTGTCCGTACGTATACCGTTCTCTACCGCCTCGGCGCAGCCATGGAGCTCACCCGCCTCGGTTACCATAACGTCAAAGTAAACCCCTCCGACCTGAAGAATTGAAACAATATATGAAGAAGTATCTCATAGCAATAGTCTGCTGCCTTATGGCTCTGTCCTGCGCCAGGGAAGGCACAAGGCTCTATACCGGTTCCTACAGTTTCAAGACCAGCGGCACGATAACCGTCACCGGTGATGACGGTGATGACCTCGTAATCAGCCTCCCCACAGAAAGCGGTCTTATGGACATCGTCGAAGTGGACCGCGAGGCCTCTACGATGATCGTCACCATGAACATCCTCGGCGGTGACCTCGTCGTGTTCGATGCCGTTGCGAAGGACGGCATGATAGAGCTAAAGCCCTCGAAAAGGCACACGACGCTGACCTATGCCGGAATCGACACGGACAACATCTTCGACATCGAAGGGATCGAGGACATCAATCTCGAGAAGAAGACCTGCGAGGCCGACCTCTCGATTTACGCCGAAGGAAAGAAATATGATGACATCATAATCTTCGACTTCGTCTATAACGGAAGCATCGAATTCGACGGAGAGGACACCTATAAGATCAAGGAAAGCGACGTCAAATGCCGCGCAAAACTCAATGTAGACTAATGGAAATGAGAGCATTAAGAATACTCGTTCTTCTCGGCCTTGTCGACGGAATGGTCTCCTGCGAGTCCGCGACGAAAGCCCTGGACAAGGCCCGCGCCGTCAAGGAGAAGGCCGGGCAGCTCCGCACCAAAGACGTCCGGACCGACCCTGTAACGGTAAAGGTCCTTTCTGTCGGCGAGGGTTCCTCAGCCTCCGGATCCAACACCTATGTCGGCTCCGTCGAGCCCTCCAGGTCGACGACCCTGACCTCCGCCAACTCCGGCACCCTTGCCGCATTGAACGTGAAACAGGGTTCCCATGTCACCAAAGGCCAGGAAATCGCCAAAGTCGAGTCCCAGACGATACGCAGCAGCTACGAGATGGCTGTCAACAGCCTCAAGCAGGCTGAGGACGGTTACGAAAGGCTGATGAAAGTATACAATACCGGTTCCGTCCCCGAAGTCAAGAAAGTCGAGGTGGAGACGGCCCTCGCCAACGCCCGGGCCGCGAAGGCCGCTGCCGAGAAAGCCCTATGGCACACGACGGTAGTCGCCCCCTACGACGGCGTCATAAGCGAAGTCTACTGCGACAAGGGCGTAGAGCTTGGATTTGCCGCTCCGATAGCGACGATAGTGGACCTGTCGAGCGTCGAGATACGTTTCCCCGTTCCCGAGAACGAATACTCCTCGATCCCTGTAGGATCCCAGGTAAGCTTCGAGATTCCCGCAACAGGCTATAAGGCCGAAGTGAAGATAAGTTCACGCGCCTCGATAGCCTCTCCCCTCTCCCACAGCTACGAATACACCGTCTCCGGTCTGAAGAACAGCGGGGAACTCATGCCCGGCATGGTCTCTAAGGTCTACATCCGCAGGGACAGTTCCGAAAAGACTGCTGTGATACCCGCCGGAGCAGTCCTGACCGACATGGAAGGCCGCTACGTATGGTCCGTCGTCGACGGGACGGTATACAAGCGCCATATCACAGTAGGCGGATATTCAGGTGACGGCATAATAGTAACAGGAGGCCTCTCTTCCGAAGACAGGGTCATTGTCGAAGGATGGCGCAAGGTTTCCACAGGAATGAAAGTCAATACGATAGAGTAGGAGGGACGACAAGACCCGCAAAGGTGACCGCGCGAGACTCGCCGGCAAGCTCAAAGGCATCGCCGGTTGGGTCAGGTGGACTATCTCCGAAAAAAAGATAGTCTATCTGCTCGTGCTCGCCCTTGTGGTCGGAGGCGTCTTCGGTCTCAGGAAGATGAACAAGGACGAGTTCCCCACTTTCGAAATAAAGCAGGGACTCGTTGCCGGAATCTACCCCGGAGCGACCGCCGAAGAAGTCGAACAGCAGCTGACGAAGCCTCTCGAAGAGACCCTCTTCTCCTATAGGGAAGTAATACGCGAGACTACGAAGTCCGTAACGAGGGACGGAATATGCTACATATACGTAGACCTCAACTGCAAGCAGGCCAAGAAGGATGATGGTATGCCAAGAACGGCACAGCAGAGCATTCCGCCCTCCTCGACGAGTTCCGCAACCCCCGCGCCCTCCTCATCGGGAGCCAGCCCGATGACAAGGGCTACACCGAGCTCCAGGGCTACGCCGAGGAGCTCGCGACAAGCCTCCGCCAGATCCCTACCCTGGCGAAAGCCTCGATAGTCGGCTCCCAGACCGAGGAGATAGCCGTAAGCCTCGACCGGGAGAAGATCTCCGCCTATGGGATAGACCCCGCGGGCCTCTTCCTCGAATACCAGACAGCGACCCTCTCCCTTCCCTCCGGGACCTTCGACACGGACTACACCAGCGCCCCCATCCACATAACCGGAGGAGTCAAGCAGGAGACCGAGATCGCCGACAGGATAGTCTACAACGACCCTTCCGGATCCGTCATAAGGCTCAAGGACATAGCGAAGAGAGAGCGGCGCTACAGGAAGCCCGACAGCTTCGTGGCCCAGAACGGCAACGCCTGCCTTGTTATCTCCGTCGAGATGAGGCCCGGAAACAACATCGTCGCATTCGGAAAGGAAGTCGACGAAGTGCTTGACAGCTACTCCCGGACGCTTCCCGACAGCGTCTCTATAACGAAGATCACAGACCAGCCCAAAGTCGTCGGCAAGTCGGTCTTCTCGTTCCTTCGCGACCTGATAATCTCGATGCTGATCGTCATCTTGGTGATGGTCATCCTCTTCCCTATCCGCTCCGCCCTTATCGCAAGTTCCGGCGTACCGGTATGTACGGCAATAGCCCTCGCGGTAATGTACGTTCTCAAGATAGAGATCAACACCGTCACCCTCGCAGCCCTCATAGTATGCCTCGGAATGATAGTGGACGACTCCATCATCACCATAGACGGCTACATGGACAAGATAAACAAGGGTTTCGGGAAACTCGAGGCGGCCTGCGCAAGCGCGAAGGAGCTCTTCATGCCGACCTTCATAGCAACCGCTGCCATCTGCGCCATGTTCTATCCGATGACCGGCATCATCCACGGCTACCTCGGCGACTTCGTCAAGGTCTTCCCCTGGGTCATCACGATAGCCCTCATGACCTCGCTCTTCTATGCAGTCTCTGTAGTTCCCTCCCTCGAGGTCAAGTTCATCCGCCTCCAGAATGAGATCCGGAAGAAAAGCATAATCGAGAAGTCCCAGAACTGGTTCTTCGACGCCATCCAGAAGATTTACGAGAAATGCCAGGCCTTCTGCTTCCGCCATCCGAAAGGTACGCTCATCGGCGGTCTCGTCGCAGTCGTCCTGGGTCTTCTCATGTTCTCCAGGACCAATATCCAGATGATGCCTATGGCCGCCCGCGACTTCTTCGTCATAGAAGTCGAGACCGAAGGCGGGTACGGGATCGACAGGACGAAGTCCTACGTCGATTCGCTCCAGACGATGCTCCTCGCCGACGAAAGGGTCGAGACGGTTACCTCCTTCATAGGGACCAGCGCGCCGCGTTTCACCGCCACATACGCCCCGAAGCTGCCCTCGCCCGCTGTCGCCCAGATGCTCGTCAATACGACCTCGACGAAAGCGACGGAATCCATACTCAAGGAGCTTGAGAACAAACGCGAATATATCTTCCCCGGCGCGATAGTCCGCTACAAGCAGATGGACTACAACGGTGCCGAAGCGATGATAGTCATAACCCTCGAAGGAAAGGACCGCAAGGCGTTGAAGGACGCCGCCGAGGCGATAAAAGCCCGCATGTACTCTATGGACACAGAGCTCAAATGGGTCCATACCGACTGCGACAACACCCTGAGCTCCATAGAGATAGCCCTCCGCCCTGACGAGGCCGCAAAGCTCGGGATCAACAAGTCCCTGCTCTCGCTCTCCCTCGCAGGAACGTTCAACGGCCAGACCGTAGCGACCCTCTGGGAAGGCTCCAGCCAGATTCCCGTCAACATCTTCAGCGAAGGGATTTCCTCCGACATGGAATATTCCAAAGTCGGGGACCAGCTCGTCGCGACGAACATCCCCGGAATAGCGGTACCTCTCCGCCAGGTAGCCGACATAAAACCCTCATGGGCCCCCGAAGTTCTCGACCGTCTCGGCGGCGAGGAGTCCGTATCGATATTCGCCGACATGAAGTACGGCAAGAGTCAGCCGGCGTCGATGAAGACGCTCAAGAACTTCATCGACAACGAGATAGCCCCCACTCTTCCCGAAGGGACGACAATAAAGTACGGCGGTCTTTCGGCGACTAACGAAGACATCTTCCCCGAGATAGCCTGGTCCTTCTTCGCTGCTGTGATGGTACTGTTCCTCTTCCTCATGTTCCACTTCAGGAAAGCCTCGCTCGCAATCCTGACCCTTGTCATGAGCCTTCTCTGCCTCTTCGGAGCCTTCTTCGGTCTATGGGTCTTCGACATGGACTTCACGATCACTGCCGTCCTCGGCCTTGTGAGCCTCGTCGGCATCATAACGAGGAACGGCATCCTCATGTTCGAGTACGCAGAAGAAGCCCGCTTCGAGCACGGCCTTGACGTGAAGACTGCCGCGATGGAAGCCGGAAAGAGGCGCATGAGGCCTATCTTCCTGACCTCCTGCACTACCGCCCTCGGCGTGCTCCCGATGATCATAAGCGGAGACCTCCTCTGGATGCCGATGGGCATAGTGATATGTTTCGGAACGATGCTCTCAATCTTCCTTGTAGTCCTTATAATGCCTATATCCTACTGGCAGCTTTTCCGCAAGGCCCCTGTAGTCAAAACAGATGATGAGAATAAAGAATAAACATATAATCTCCATAGCAGCGGCCGTCGCCTGGCTCCTCGCCGGCACCACGGGCCTGCAGGCCCAAAGCCGCCTCTCGCTGAGCCTCGGCGAGTGCCTCGGGATGGCCTCATCAGCTGACGTGAGCGTCCGCAATGCGGCCCTCGACGTGTCCTCGGCCCGCGCCCGGAAACAGGAAGCCCTCGCCGAGTACTTCCCCACCGTCTCCGCGACGGCCCTCGGCTTCCACTCCCTCGATCCTCTGCTCGATATAGGTGTGATCGACATCCTCGGTCACAGCGACATGGCCTGGACAATAAAGAACTACGTTGACGGAATAGCCCCCCAGTACGACCTCCCGACCCACTACAGAACTCTCCAGTACGGCTACGGCGCGACCGTCAGCGTTACCCAGCCCATCTTCGCCGGAGGCCGCATCGTGAGCGGCAACCGCCTTGCGAGCCTCGGCATCGAAGCCGCCGAGCTCCAGAAAGCGATAGCAGTCCGCGACTCCGGACTCGAAATAGAAAGGAAGTACTGGCAGATAATATCCCTCAAGAGCAAGGTCGAGACCCTCGACAAGGCCCTGGAGATGCTTACGCGGCTTTCTGAAGACGCCGCGAGCGCCGTCTCCGCCGGCCTTGTCTCCGACTCGGACCTCCTCCAGGTAAACCTCAAGGTCAACGAGCTCAAATCCAAAAGACTCCAGGCCGTCTCGGGAATCAGGCTTCTCAAGATGGACCTCTTCAACTCCATAGGCCAGGACTACTCGGTGACCTCGCTATGCGCGGACGAGTCTGCCCCCTATATCGACGACATCGACCTCTCTGGCGCCCTGGGAGGTCGCGGGAGTCCCGGTTCCCACTATCAGGATGAGGAGGGGAGCGCCTCCGCCACCGCCGAGACAAGGCTACTCGGCCTCCAGGTAAGAGCGAAGGAACTTGAGAAGAAGATGGCCGTAGGGGAAGCCCTCCCGACTGTCGCCCTGGGCGGCATGTACGGCTACGGCCACTACATAGGTGACGGAGCCGCCAACGGCGCCCTCTACGCCATGGTGAAGATTCCCCTCAGCGACTGGGGCAAGACTTCCAAAAAGATAATCCGCTACAACAACGAGATAGAAAAGGCGAAGAACGAGGAGGAATACCTCGGCGAGATGCTTGTCCTCAAGTCCAGGAAACTCTGGCTTGACCTTACCACGGCATGGGAGGAAAAATCCATAGCCGAAGAGTCCGTCTCCATAGCTGAAGACTCCCTCATGAAGATAGAAGCCAATTACAAGGCCGGCCTATCTACGCTCTCAGAACTTCTCCAGGCTGAGACCTCCCTCCGCCAGTCCCAGGATGCCCTCACCGACGCCCTGATCTCCTATCGCGAATCCCTCACGGCCTGGCAGAATCAATAGAGGCTATTCGCGAAGGCGGGAGTCTATGATGATTGTTACGGGGCCGTCGTTTACAAGGGCGCACTGCATATCAGCACCGAATACACCTGTCCGGACTACGCGGCCGGCGATTGAGGCGAGAGCCTCGCAGAAGCCCTCGTAGAGGGGCACTGCGAGCTCGTGGCCGGCGGCTCGGATATAGGACGGACGGTTGCCCTTGCGGGTAGAGGCCGTGAGGGTGAACTGCGAGACTGCAAGCAGTTCACCGCCGGCTTCGACAACGCTCCTGTTCATGACGCCGCCCTCGTCATTGAAAATACGCATTGCCGCCGCCTTGGCTGCAAGCCAGCGCATATCGTCTTCAGTATCGCCGTTCTCGACTCCGACAAGGATGAAAAGTCCCGGTCCTATCGCCGAGACGACCTTGCCGTCGATACTGACTGACGCTTCCCTTACTCTCTGGATTACAAGTCTCATCCAACAGCCAGCCCGTTATTCCTCTACGCAGGATAGCTTGTTCGCGAGGAGTACCTCGCGTGCTTTGACTTCATTGTCGGGACGGAAGGCAAGCACCGGAGTCCCGTCATAAAGGAAGGAATAGATATAGGCAAGGCTTACACCGGCCTCGGCGAAGAGCTTGACGACCTCAGCGGCTCCGCCGGGGGCGTCGGTCATCTTGACGGCAAAGACCTCGGAGAGGGATGCGGCGATTCCGCCGGCCCTCAGGAGCTCGATTGCCTTGTCGGCCTTGTCACAGATCATACGGCAGATGCCGTAGTCAACGGTATCGGCAATGCTTATTGCCTGGAGCTGGATTCCGGCTCCGGAGAGAATCTCGAGGATGTTGATGAGAGTGCCTGATTTGTTCTCGATAAAGACTGATACCTGTTTCATATATTCTGCTATTTAAGTATTCTGTTGTCGATTACGAATTTGGTCTTGCCTTCAACGCGCTCTATCGTATTGGGAGCCTTGACGTTTACTTTGGCGGAAATGGAGAGCACGCTCTTGAGTTTCGAGGCGACTTTCCTCTCGAGCTCTGTAATGGGCGCGAGAGTATCGAAACCCTGGTCGAAATACTCGGGTCGCACCTCGACCTGGACCGTAAGCCGGTCGAGGTTGTCGACCCTGTCTACGATCAGGCGGAAATGGGGCGCGCACTCGGGAATCGAGAGTATGACGCTCTCGACCTGGGAGGGGAAGACGTTGATACCACGTATGATGAGCATGTCGTCGGAACGGCCGCAGATAGGCGCCATCCTGACGAAGTTACGGCCGCAGGAGCACTCCCCTTCCATGATGGAGGTAAGGTCGCGGGTGCGGTAGCGGAGAAGTGGCATGCCCTCCTTGGTAAGGGTCGTGAAGACAAGTTCGCCGGTCTTTCCGGGGCCGAGGGGCTCGAGGGTCGTCGGGTCTATGATCTCGGGATAGAAATGGTCCTCATTGATGTGGGAGCCATGCTGGGCTTCACACTCATAGCTCACGCAAGGGCCCATTATCTCGCTGAGGCCGTAGATGTTGTAGGCCTTGATTCCGAGTCGTGACTCAATCTCGGACCTCATGTTCTCGGTCCACGGCTCTGCGCCGAAGGCTCCTATGCGGAGCTTCAGCTCGTCGGGCGTGATGCCCTCCTGCTCCATCGTCTCCGCAAGATGGAGAGCGAAGGAAGGGGTGCATGCTATGCCGGTTATGCCGAGGTCCTTCAGGAGGCGGACATGCTTCTGGGTGTTGCCTGTAGAGGTAGGGACGACAGCGGCGCCCAGGTTCTCGACGCCGTAATGGACGCCGAGGCCGCCGGTGAAGAGGCCGTAGCCGTACGCGACGGAGAAGACGTCATCCTTGCGCACGCCGAACGAAGAGAGGCAGCGCGACATGCATTCGCTCCAGACGCCGATATCCTTGCGAGTATAGCCGACTATCGTCGGATGGCCGGTCGTCCCGGTGGAGGCATGGATACGGATTATCTCGGACTGGGGCGCAGCCTGAAGCCCGAAGGGATAATTGTCGCGAAGGTCCTGTTTGGTCGTGAAGGGCAGCTTCACTATGTCGTCTATCGTACGGATATCGTCGGGAGAGACATCCATAGCCTGCATCTTATTCCTGTAGAAGGGGACATTATGGTAGACATACGTCACAATCTTATGGAGACGGCGGCCCTGAAGCTCCCTGAGGTCTTCGCGCGACATTGATTCTTTGGCCGGATTCCAAATCATAGAAATCTAGTTTTTATGGTCTTCCTCGAAGGCTTTCATACGCTCTTCGAGCACATCATACAATTCGTCCCTCATGCGGCTCGTACAGGCTCTGACGCCTTCCTGAAGGCTGCCTGTGGTCGAAAGGGATATGCTGCTCACGCCGTAGTACATGAGCTCGACGAGGAGCCTGTCGCCGCTCATGCCGGGATAGCCGAGGGTGAAGAAGAAGCCGTCACCGACTTTCGCGGTAACGTCCTTGTCATACACTACGGTGAAGCCGTGGCGGGTGAAGATATCCTTCATCCTCGCGGCGCGGCGTTCGTATTCGCGGGTGTCCTCAACGAAGTTTATGACCCCGTCAGAAGAGAGGTCGAGCATCTTCGCATAGGCATACTGGGCCGTGGCCGTGCATGCGCTCGTTATCATGTAAAGTATCGACGCAGTGAGCGTTACGCCGAAGACGCCGGCATCCTTGTAGCGTGCGGCAAGGGCGGGATACTGTTTCTCGTAAAGTTTGTCACTGATGCAGCAGAGGGCGATCCTCTGACCGGCATAGCTGAAGATCTTGGAGGCCGACAGCATCAGGATATAATTGTCCGTGTATCTTGCGACAGTCGGCAGGAAAGGCGCCTCGAAAGGCTTCGAGAGGTCTTTCCGGTAGTCCATGCAGAAATATGCAAGGTCTTCCATGACGACAGTGTCGTATTTGGTGGCAAGCTTTCCTATCACCTCGAGCTCGTCCTCCTCAAGACATATCCATGCGGGATTGTTGGGGTTGGAGTAGACTATCGCCGCAATATCGCCTCTCGAGAGTTCCTCCTCGAGTCGGGCTCCGAGACGGGCCGCTCCGCGGTAGGGATAGATGTCGAACTCCCTCCACTCAATGCCGAGGATACGGAGCTGGGATTTCTGGATAGGGAAACCGGGATCGATGAAGAGGACCTTGTCCTTGCCGGGTATGCGCTGGGTAGTGGCTATGAAGGAACCGAAGGAAGCGGCGACGGAACCGGTAGTGGGAACGCAGGAACGCGGCGTAATGTCGACGTCGATAAAGGCCTTGACGAAGCGTGAGGCGGCCTTTTTGAGCTCGGGCACTCCGGCCGCAGCGGGATACTGGGATCCTATCCCCGTATCCAGGGCGGCCTTCTCAGCCTCTACTCCATAATGGTTTACAGGCAGACCGGGAGAGCCCTGGTCCATCCTGATGAACGGGATGCCGGTCGTATTCTCAAGATATTGGGCAACAAGGAGCACCTCGCCTATCGTCGCCTTGGAAAGATTGGCGACGTTCTTCTCGGCGCATGCCTTTGCTACTGCTTCTTCACTGAAGATCTTCATTTTTCACTTTTCCTTTAGAGTTCAAGACCCTTGTCGAAACATTTGAGGTTGGCCTCCACAATAGCTTCTCCCTTGCGTGCGAAGATGTGGGCAAGAGCCTCACGGAGGCTTTCGACCGATACTATCGAAAGATATTTCGCAGCCATTCCGAGGAGCACCATGTTGGCTCCCTTGGGGTTGCCTGCTTCGCGGGCGACAGCCTCGATATCGGCCATCACTACGTTCGGGAGAGCCTTGAGCTCGGCAATCACCTTATCCTCTGAGGGATAGTTGGGAATATTGACGAAAGGCTTGGAGGAAGTGATGATTACAGCATCGGAGGCAAGCATGGGAAGATATCTCAGCGCCTCCATGGGCTCCATGGAGATAAGGAT
>JAKSJS010000055.1 GCA_024398155.1 Bacteroidales bacterium
TAACCTTCGGGGATGTAACCTTTGAAGGTCGAGTAGGAGTCTCCGAGGACCGCGGCGGTGGTGCGGGGGCCCTTGGCGTCCGCCATAATCGCAGAGAGCGTGAGGGCAAGGACGAGAACAAGGATTCTTGAAAGCTGTTTCATTCTTATTATATTCTATTTCTCACAAAGTTAAGTTCTCGTTTTGAGCAAAGCAAAAAAAAGGATTAACTTTGCTAGAGAAACATGTGCAACAATATGATCAAAAGATTTTTCTTCATTGCAGCAGCCCTTGCTCTCTTCTCCTCATGCGGAGAAAAAGTCACTCCCTCGGGCGAAGGAGGCGGAAACGAAAAGCCTCAATATAAGGAGTATCCGATTCCTGAATATCCCGAGATAGCGGACTCCGACGTTGACGACGGCGAAGGGCCGGAACTCAATTTCCACCCGGAGAGCAACTGGCTCAACGACCCCAACGGCCTCTTCTACAAGGACGGCGTCTGGCATCTTTACTACCAGTATGACCCTACCGGCATGTACGGCAGCGGTCCCAGGAACTGGGGCCACGCCACAAGCCGCAACCTCTACAAGTGGACATGGCAGGACGTTGCGATACACAACGACGAGAACGGCTATGCCTGGTCCGGATGCTGCGTCGTAGACTCCGATAACAAGTCCGGCCTCGGCAAGGACGCGGTTATCGCCCTCTACACCAGCAAGACGTCGACCGGCGAGGAGAAGCAGTCGATATACTACAGCAATGACGGCGGATACAAGTTTACGAAATATCCCGGCAACCCCATCCTTGCCGACAATCCCTACCGCATAGGTTTCCGCGACCCGAGGGTCCTCTGGGTCGACGAGCTCGGCAAGTACCTCATGGTCCTGACCCGTCAGGACGGCAGGTCCTTCTACACCTCCGAAAACCTTATCGACTGGGTCGAGGCGGGTGACTACATCCCTTCATACGGCGTCACGTGGGAGTGTCCCGACCTCTTCAAGATGGGCGACAAATGGGTGCTCTTCGCCTCTGACAGGAGCTGTCAGGCGATCAGCAACTACTCCGGTGTCCGCTATCTGCTCGGCAGGCTCGACAAGCGGGGCGTCTTCGTACCCGACGATGAGGCCTGCCACATGCTCGACTACGGAACATGCTTCTACGCCGCCCAAACATGGGCTTACGCCCCGGATGATGTCCGCGTCATGATAGCCTGGCAGCATACTTTCGTTGGCGAAGACATCTATCATCCGACAGGATGGAACGGCAATATGACAGTTCCGAGGACGCTCCTCCTCGGAGAGTATGACGGCAAGCCCCGCCTCTACAGCTATCCCGTCTCGACCGTCATCAATAACGTTCCCGAGGACCAGATACTGAAGGCGACCGCCAATCCCAAGGAAAAGATAATAAGGATGTCCCCTGCGGCCCTGATCTTCGATTTCGAGAACAGTACCGTTGAAATAAAGAAAGTGCCCTACCCGATGAAGATAAAGCTTGAGAAGCGCGAGAGCCACGATGTCCTCATGATACGCGGAAACCATTCAATCGAAATATTCATAGACGGCGGCGCCGTCGCATACACATCCCAGCTTGAGGAAGAATAACAGTAAATAATATATGAAACGTCTCCTTATTGCCTTATCGGCACTTCTTATCTGCGCCGGACTTTCCGCCGGGGAAACCGACCGCATCACAACCGAATTCCTGCGTCCCGACCGCTGTCTCGTACGCGTCAAGACCGACAAGAAATATGTCCTGCTCCCTATCGAGGAGCCTGTCAAATACAAGTGGGCGACCGACGGATCCTTCCTTGAGATGGTCGTCGAGAATCAGAAGGTAGCCGGATTCTGGGTATTCCCCGCGTTGAGCCATATCGACTACTATGCCCCTATCGATGTGTCCGAATACAACGGTCGCGAGATAGTATTCCTTATCTGCGCGCCCGACAAGAACACTATCCGTCCCGAGAACATCGCATGGAAGGAAATAAAGTGTTCCGACGAGTTCGACACGACCAACAAGGAGAAATACCGTCCCGCCTTCCATCCGACAAGCGCTTTCGGATGGCAGAGCGACCCCAACGGCCTCTTCTACAAGGACGGCGTATGGCATGCCTACTACCAGCACAACCCCTACGGATCCTCCCGCGGAAACGAGAGCTGGGGCCACTCCTGGTCGACCGACCTCGTCCATTGGAACTGGGGCGGCACAGTGCTCTACCCCGACGGCCTCGGCCGCATCTTCAGCGGCTCGGCCGTCGTTGACTCCCGTGATGACGCCGGCTTCGGCAAGGATGCCGTCATAGCCTTCTACACTTCCGACTGGGGCGACGAGACCCAGTCCCAGAGCATAGCGGTAAGCCACGACAGCGGCATGACCTTCAAGAAGTATGAAGGAAACCCTATCCTTACAGATTTCATCTATGATTTCCGCGACCCTCATGTATTCTGGAATGAGGACGCCGGCTTCTGGAACATGATAATTGCAGCAGGTCCTGTAGTGAAGATATACTCCTCTACTGACCTCCTCAACTGGAAGTACGAGAGCTCATTCGGAGAAGGCTACGGCAGCCATCTCTCTACATGGGAGTGCCCCAACATGTTCAAGATCAAGGCCGCGAACGGCGAGTCCCGCTGGGTCATACTCCACAGCGCCAACCTTGCCGACGTGCCCGAGCCCCACTCTACGAGCCAGTACTTTACAGGCTCGTTCGACGGTCATGTATTCAAGTGCGAGTCCGACCCGAAGAAGGTCAAGGCCCTCGACTACTCCCCCAACGAGTATGCCCTCATAACCTTCAACAACGCCCCCGCCGGACGCCATGTAGCCCTCGGCTGGATGAGTTATGAGAATGATTTCCCGACAAAACAGTACCGCTGCTGCATGACTATGCCGCGCGACCTCGAACTCTATTTCGAGAAAGGCGAGGCATATCTTGCGATGAAGCCCTCTCCCGAAATCGAGAAGGCCCGCAAACCCGCAGTTGTCAGCACAAAGAGTTCAAACGGCAAGATCAAGGACCTCGGGGTCGGCGATGCCGGAGACGCTTATGAGGTTGTCGTGGATTTCAATGCATCAAAGGATGCACGCTTCACTGTAAGGCTTGCGAACAAGGCCGGCGAATTCATCGACTTCTCCCATGACGCCAGCTTCGGAAGGATAGTAACCGACCGCCGTGCAATGCATCTTGTATGCGGCGAGGCGACGAAAGCCGGCACAGTCCGTGGCGGCGTCGCCTCCCAGATGAAGATCTTCTTCGACAGGAGCGTCGTGGACGTCTTCGACGGCAAGGGAACGATGTCCATGCCGTCCCTCTGTTTCCCCGACGAGCCCTTCACCATCGTCTCAACCTCCGTCTCCCGCGGCAAGTGCTCCGTCAAGTCCCTTAAGGTATATCCTATCAATTAACTGATAATCAGTCACTTCCCACAAACCGTCTCCGGAAATTCCGGAGACGGTTTAATTTAATGCGCTAACAGTCAGCGTTTTAAACTTAACCACTTAGTAGTCAACCGAATAACAAAAACCGTCTCCGGAAATTCCGGAGACGGTTTTATTTAATAGGGTGTTAGTCAGGGGATTAACGTTTGCGGGAATGGCGGCGGCGGGAGCCGGCCTTCTTGTAGATGGCAAAGCCGAGGAGGGCTACGACAAAGACGGCTATCACGACGACAGTCATCGAGCTGGCGTTGTCGCCCTTGACGCGGGACCACCTAGCGATGAGCTTGGCGGATTCGTCACCCCCGTCATGCATCATGGCGCAGCGGTCGATGACGCTCTGGTCAGGATAGAAGACAGGATTAAGGCAGACAGCAGTGGCGAAAGGGCCGAAGAAGTAGGAGGCATCCTCAGGCTCGAAGTCCTCGTCGGTCATCTCCTCGAGGACTTCGGGAGAACCGATGGCGCTGACGTAGCCGATGACATCCATGTTGCGGATTGCGTTCTCAGGCTTGCAGAGGAAGTTGATGAAGTACTTGGCAGCCTTGACATTGCAGGCATACTTGGGGATTACCCAACCGTCGAACCATACGTTCGAACCCTCATCGGGAACGGTGTAGCGAAGGTCGACGCCGACCTCGGCGGCCTCTTCGACAGCCCAGCTGGCGTCACCGCTCCATGTGAAGTTCACCCATCCCCTCTCCTGGGTCATCTGCTCCTTTCCGAAGTCAGCCTCCCAACCGAGGACGAAGGGCTTGACCTGTTTCATGTAGTTCTCAACCTCAGCGATGGACTCGTCGGAGGAGTCGTACATGAGCTCGTCGAGAGTGGTCTCGCCAGCCTTGATCTCGTCCTGGCGGAGATAGATGAGGACAGGAGAATAGACGTCCCTCGAAGCGTCCTTGATGAAGATCTTGCCGGCATACTTGGGATTGCGGATGATATCCCATGTCCTGGCATCGTCGGGGTCGACATACTTCGCGTTGAAGAGGATACCGGTAGTGCCCCACATATAGCCTACAGAGTAGTCGTTGGCGTTCTTGCCGCTGCCGTCGATCTTGTCGAAGCAGTCCTTGATGAAGGGAGCGATGTTGTCGTCGATATAGTTGGGTGTATCACCGAAATCGCGGTCGATGGGAAGGAGAAGGTCGGCGCGGAGCATCCTCTCGATGATGTAGTCGGAAGGACATACGACGTCATAATCCTCCTGGCCCTTTTCGATCTTGGAGAGCATGGTCTCGTTGATGTCGAAGGTCTGGTAGACGACCTTTACCTTCTCGCCGGTCTGTTCGAAGTACCACTCCTCGAACTCGGGGAGGAGGGACTCGTCGATGTAGTCGCCCCAGTTGTATACTTTGAGGATTTCGCTCCTGTCAGAGGAGCATGAGGCTGCTGCGAAGATCATTGAGGCAGCAGCGAGGATGGAAACGAAGATTCTTTTCATCAAGCTTCAGGATTTTTTCTTGTCGCAGACTTCTTCTGGGTGAAGCCGATAACGACAAGAAGGATAAGTATAACTGCAAAGATAATAGTCATGAGAGGACGGAGCTCAGGGGTGAGACCACCCTTGCGCGCGTCGGCATAAATGTAGGTGGAGAGCGTCTCGAGGCCTATTGTACCCCTCGTGAAGAAGGTTACGGCGAAGTCGTCGAGCGACATCGTGAAGGCGAGGATGAAGCCGGATATCATACCGGGACGGAGTTCCGGAACGAGGACCTTCCTTAAGGCCTGGAAGGGCGTCGCACCGAGGTCGAGGGCAGCCTCATAGATGTTGGGATTCATCTGTGAGAGCTTCGGCAGTACGCTCAGGACCACATACGGAGTACAGAAGGTTATGTGGGCGAGGATGACGCTAGTATACCCCTGGGTTATGTGGAGGAAAATGAAGAGCAGGAACAGCGAGACACCGGTGATGATGTCAGGGTTGATCATCGGGATGTTGTTGAGGAACTGGACAGCCTGTTTCTTGCGGCCCTTGAGGTTGTAGATGCCGATGGCGGCAATCGTGCCGAGGACCATGGAGAACAGAGCGGCGACAAGGGCTATGAGAAGTGTGTTCTCGATAGCTCTCAGGAGCGCTCCCCCGCCCTGGACACCGCCGGTAACGAGGTTCTCATAGAGTTTCGTCGAGAAGCCGGTCCAGTTGCCGAGCACCTTGGACTCGGTGAAGGAGAATATCGCTATGAAAATAAGCGGGGCGTAAAGGAGAATGAGGAGAAGCCAGAGATAGGCCTGTGATATGAACTTCTTCATTATACGGTCCCTCCTTCTACCTGTTTGTCGTCATCCGACGAGAAGAGCGTCGTGATTCCGATGATTATGAGCATTATGAACGCAAGCGCGGCACCATAGTTCCACATCGAGGAGTTGATGTTTTCCTGAATTATCGTACCGAAGAGCTTTATCTTGTTGTTCGTCAGGAACTCGGAGATTGCAAAGGTGCTGACGGTCGGCATGAACACCATGAGGACGCCGCTCCATACTCCGGGCATTGAGAGCGGCAGGGTCACCTTGGCGAACACCTGGACAGGGTTCGCGCCAAGGTCCTCGGCCGCCTCGGCGTAGGACTTGTCCATCTTCATGAGTATGTTGTAGATAGGATAGATCATGAAGGGAAGATAGTCGTACACCATACCGTAGAGGAGGGTACCCTTGCCGAGCTGGACGCCGAGCATGTTGAAGAGCTCGGCGGTCGCGAGCGTCCTCATGAGGGCGTTGATCCACATCGGAAGGATGAAGAGTATTATCGTCACAGAGCTCTTGTTGAGTTTCTTGTTCGCAAGGATCCATGCTGCGGGATAGCCGAGAAGCAGACAGATAAGGGTGTTCTCCAGGGCGACCTCGATCGAGAGAGCGAAGGTGCTCATCGCATCGGCGTCAGAGAAGAACTTCGTCACGTTGGACAGGGTGAACGAGCCCTGGGCGTCCTGGAAGGCATATACCATGACGAGTATAAGCGGCAGGACGACAAAGAGTATCAGGAAGATCAGATACGGTATTGTCCAGGAACTTCTCTTATTCATCTTTCTTGCGGATAACGATGTCCTTGGGATCGATCTTGATACCTACGAGGTCGCCCTTGTCCCATACGTCGTTGGTGTCGACATAGACATTCTCGTCATTGTCAGCTACAACGGTAAGGTGGTAGTGGTCGCCCTTGTAGAGGAGGAAGCTGACCTCACCGCCGACGTTTCCGTCGTCGGAGTGGTCCTGGAGGTCAATCGCGCCGAAAGGAACTTCGACCTCGACCTCAGTGCCGTTCTCGAGCGTCGTCGCGGGAATCTCGAACTCGCCGCCGAGCATCTCGACAGTCGTCTCGGAGGTAATAGTGCCGGAGAATACGTTGGCAAGTCTCTCCTTCTTCATCACCTGGATGTCCTGGGGCTTGATTATGAGGCCTACAGTGCTGCCGACCTCGAAGGCGTTGTAGTCCTGGATCATCATCTCGAAACCGTTGTCGGTATCGATGAAGATCTCGTAGTGGACACCCTTGAAGGTGCAGGACTTGACTACGCCGGTGAACTGGGCTGCGTCTGTCCTGTTCATGATGTAGATGTCCTCGGGACGGATCACGACATCGACGGGAACGTCACATCCGAAGCCCTCGTCCACGCACTCGAACTCATGGCCGATGAAGGAGACCTTGCGGTCCTCGACCATCGTTCCGTTGACGATGTTGGACTCGCCGATGAAGTCAGCGACGAAACTGTTGCAGGGCTCGTTGTAAATGTCGGTAGGAGTTCCTATCTGCTGGATCTTGCCGCCGTTGAGGACGCAGATCGTATCGGAGAGGGTAAGGGCCTCCTCCTGGTCGTGGGTGACGTAGATGAAGGTGATGCCGAGTTTTTTGTGCATCTCCTTGAGCTCTATCTGCATGTCCTTCCTCATCTTGAGGTCAAGGGCAGCGAGGGGCTCGTCGAGAAGGAGCACCTTCGGCTCGTTCACGAGCGCGCGGGCTATCGCCACGCGCTGCTGCTGGCCTCCGGAGAGGGAGTTCACGTCCCTGTCCTCATAATCGGTCATGGAGACCATCTTGAGGACTTTCTTGACCTTCTTCTCGATCTCGTCGGCGGGAACCTTGGCGAGCTTGAGGCCGAAGGCTATGTTCTCGTAGACGTCGAGATGGGGGAAGAGGGCATATCGCTGGAACACCGTGTTGAGGGGGCGTTTGTGGGGAGGAAGGTCGGAGATGTCGCTTCCGTCCATTATGACGCATCCGTCATCGGGTTTGCAGAAACCGGCGATGATTCTGAGGAGGGTCGTCTTTCCGCAGCCTGAAGGGCCGAGGAGCGTTATGAACTCGCCTTTGTTGACATAAAGATTAATATCGTCCAGAACCTTCTTGCCTGAGAAGGACTTGCTTATGTGGACAAGATCGATGATTTTGTCAGCCATTTTTGACTTTTAGCGTTTGAATAAGGATGTGAGGTTCAGGTTGTAGGTCACGCCGAGACTGATGTTGAGACAGGAGTCGCCGTCGTGATAGTCGTTGTTGTACATCGTATTGTAGCCGACGAGCGCGTGGACGCGCAGGTCGCGTGAGTCTTCGATAGGGTACCAGTTGGCAAGGAGGCCGGCCATCCAGAAACAGTTTTCGGTCTCGCAGTCATACATGAAGTCATACCCGCCGGGGAAATAGTAGCAGGCGCCCTTGAGGCCTATGTCGAACGAGCCGCCGTCATAGGTGAGAGCTCCGTTCACCTGGCCTTCCTGGCCGAAGAAATCGGAAACGGTCGTGGCACGGTTCATCCAGTCGAGTCTCAAGGTGAAGTCGCCCATGTAGAACTCGTTGCCGAGACCTATAACATTCATGTAGGAATTGACGTCATACTGGAGGAAGTTGGTCGCGTAGATGAAGGTCGCCCAGTCATACTCGGCCCTCCACTGGAGGGAATAGTTGAAAAGCTTCGAGGCAAAGGACCTATCGCCAAAAGGCGAAGTCTGGAACTGGAAAGCGAGGGTATTGGTCCCGTCGGGCAGCGTATAGGCGGCAGTGGCGCCCCACTGGTAGACGTTGTAACTGTTCCAGAAATAGGAAGTGAAGGGGTAATGGCAGTCGAAATCGTAGTCGTCGATCTCCATGGATCCGATGGCCGTCACATCCTTTCCGACACGGAACTCGAAGCCGCCCCAGTCGCCGTCGGCGAGGAAGCTGACGTTCGCCCAGTCGAGCCAGTTCACGTCATCGGAGAAAAAGAAATTAGCCTTCGAAGGTCCCTCATCGAAATCCCTTACATAAAGGAAACGCGGATCGGTCGAAAGCCAATGGTTGGCGACGGAATAGGCGAAATGGTCACCGATATTGCCGTCAATAAGAGTGTAAAGGGAGGAGTTGCCGAAGAACTCGGCTGCGTCAAACTCATACCCGCCATAGTCACCGAGAGGAACGACGGGATTGGTGTCGAGTCTTGCGACTACAGACACCTCGGGAACATTGCCGCTAGTTTCCTCCTGGCACAGGGCAGGTACACAGCACAAAGATAGCATCAATGCTGAAACTGTCACTTTCTTCATTTCTGAGTACCATAAAAAAAGATTTAAAACTCTTCGGCCTCTTCCTACACATTCGGGAGAGTTGTATCTGCAAAAGGCACGATACTGCCGACAGGGTGCAAAGATATATCAAACTTTACAAATTGGTTCTGTTATTACCGTTTTTTTTGACTTTGCGCCCCAAAGATTCTATCTTTGCCGTCGCTAAACACACAATCATGATCAAAAACAGAATGCTTCTTGTCGCCGCCGCGCTCCTCGCGCTCGCGGCATGTACCCCCGAGGACAAGCCCGGGAAGAAAGAACCCGAGCCCACGGAACCCACAATGAAATTCAAGAATGCTCCCGTCTTCGAAGTCGCGGAAAATTCGACAGGAGTGGCCCTGAGGGGCCTCGGAGTCGAGCTTGACCCCCACTTCCTCTCCCAGAACGTGACCCGCAATGACGGAGCGACCGCCGCCGACTGGAAGAACATTGTATGCAAGAGATGCAAGATGATGGACGTGGACCGTTTCCGTGTCTTCGTACTCCCCCACTGGTGGGAGCCCGACAACGACAACAACGACCCCGACAGCTATAACTGGGATGCCTTCACCTTCGACAACACGGAGATGAAGTCCCTCTACGCAGTCCTCGACCTCGCCGAGGAGATGGGCACTGACGTGACCCTCGTACTTTGGGGATGCCACACCTCAGCCTCGACTCTCGACGGCGGCTACATCGGACGCCACTTCCTCGCCAATGGCGGAAACGGCTGGGTCACCGGAACGAAAGACAACGCCGAGTTCGCCGAATGCTTCGTCGGTCTCGCGAAATACCTTGTCGAGACCAAGGGCTACACCTGCATCAAGGAGCTCACCCCCTACAACGAGCCCAACGGCAACGTTGCCTCAATAAATGACTACATAGCGACAGCCAAGGCCCTTGATGCGAAGCTCAAGGCCGAGGGCCTGCGCGACAAGATCCAGCTCAACCTCTCCGACAACCATGACGGAGGCTACAGCTTCCTCCAGAGCTGCTGCTCGAACCTCAAGAACCAGGCTGACTTCTTCAACTCCCATACCTACATCTTCGGCTACGAGACCACCAACAAGACCGTCGTCGACTGGGAAAGGAAGAATGTCGAAGCCGCAGCCTCGGCCGGCAAGGACCACTTCGTCGGCGAGTTCGGCTCCAACCAGTGCGTAGGCGCGACCCGCCAGACGGACATCTCAACCTACGAGCGCGGCATCCTCATGACCCGCCACGTATGCAACTTCCTCAATGCAGGAGCCTGCGGCGCAAGCTACTGGAGCCTCATCGACCAGTACTACGGCAAGAACGAGAGCTACGGCCAGATGCAGCAGCTCGGTCTCTGGATCTACATGACCAACGCTTACGGCGCACAGGAACTCGGTGACTTCACCGAAGACTACGAGTGCCGTCCCCAGTACTACGCCTACTCGATGCTGACCCGCTTCATAAAGAAGGGCTCCCACGTCTACCCCATCGATTTCGGTCATGACTTCATCACCGGCACAGCGGTACGCAGCGACCAGGCCAAGTGGACCTACGTGATCGCCAACCCTGAAAAGGAGATATTATATTATAGGTTGAAGAACGACCACAGCGGCGGAAACCGCAAGCTCAACTACTACGTCTACCAGAAGGGAAAACTCCCGACCGGAGATGCCATGATCGAGGCCAGCGACGAGCTCAAGCCCATCGCCGGGACCTACGAAGTAAGGGTTCCCGCCCTCTCCGTCATAGTACT
>JAKSJS010000056.1 GCA_024398155.1 Bacteroidales bacterium
TAGGGACGGCCGTCGATGTCAACTCGGGGCGTGTTGTTGTCGCCCTTGGCTACCTCGTAGGGCATACGGGTGATTTCCTTGCCGACCTGGTCGTAGGTCTCGCCCATGAATCTCTTGATTGAGAAGATGGTCTTGCCGGGGTTTGTGATGGCCTGGCGTTTGGCGGGGTTGCCGATCTTTCTCTCGCCGCCGTCGGTGAAGGCGACCACGGAGGGGGTTGTGCGCTCACCTTCGTTATTGATGATGACTGTAGGCTGGTTACCTTCCATTACTGCAACGCAGGAGTTGGTGGTACCAAGGTCAATTCCAATGATTTTTCCCATTTTTCTATAATTTTTATTGTTTATTATCAACTTTTTCCGGGCGGGCTGTCCGCCGGACGGTTAAGAGGGTAATCCAATGTTGTGCCACCGCCGAAATGACGATTTTTTACTGACATTATGGCAGAAAAAGTATTACCTTTGCTGACAATATGATATACAGGGAACTATCCGAGGAAGAAAAAGCCTCTGTCAGAGAGAGGATACTCTACGAAGACAATCACATACTTATTATTAACAAGAAAGTCGGCGAAATAGTCCAGGGCGACAAGACCGGCGACGAGTGTCTCGCAGAGACGCTCAAGGCGTTCGTCGCCGACAGGGACGGAAAGCCCGGCCAGGTGTTCATGGGTATCCCCCACCGTCTCGACCGTCCCGTGAGCGGAGCCACTATATTCGCGAAGACTTCCAAGGCTCTGGAGAGGCTCTGCGAGATGTTCCGCGGCGACTCTGTCCACAAGTTCTACTGGGCGCTCTGCTGCGAGAAGCCGTCCGTCGAAGAAGGTCTCCTCGAGAACTGGCTCGTAAGGAACGAGAAGCAGAACAAGAGCTTCATAACGAAGGCCGAAGGCGCCGGCGCGAAGCTTGCCCGTCTCAAATACAAATTCTTGAGAAGCACCGAACGCTACCATCTCCTCGAGGTCGAGCTCCTCACCGGCCGCCACCATCAGATACGCTGCCAGCTCGCCGGCATGGGCTGCCACATCAAGGGCGACCTCAAGTACGGAGCACCCCGTTCCAACCCCGACGGAGGAATCTGTCTCCATGCCCGCCGCATAGAGTTCGTCCATCCAGTCAAGAAGACCCCGCTCGTCATCGAAGCGCCCGTTCCGGCCTCCTGGAAAGGCGTCGCCGAGTAGGCGTTTTTCGTCCCACATGCCTCTTCTCCGGGAAAAATCCACGAAGGATTCGAGGGAGCTTGCAAAAAAAGGAAAAATCTTTTTTGAAATACTCGAAATATAGCGCCGAAGCCTTTGAAAAAGGGTTTCGGCTTTCGATATTCGCTATCACGAAACTTTAATTTTATAGGAGAACTGTGATGAAAAAGATGATTTTTTTGCTTGGGCTTATGGCAGCGGCAGCGCCGGCCCTGTTCTGCTCTTGTGAATGGATAGACTCCCCGGACTCCGGGGATGGGGAGATACGCCTTCACTTCATTGACAATGACGTGATCGCGACCCGCGCATCAGCGGAAATTCCGGACACCAACGACTTCATGCTTACAATAAGGAATGCGGAGGGCGGCACTCTCTACGAGGGCGCTTACGGCGCCTCGCCGGAGAGCCTCGCCGCCTCCGCCGGGACTTACACCGTCAAGGTGGTCTCCCGCAGGTTCACCGCTCCCGAGTTCTCGGCTCCCGTCTATGGCGACGAGCAACTTGTAGTGGTACCCGCCGGAGGGAAGGCCGACGTTGAGCTTACCTGCCGTCAGATGAACTGCGGCATAAAGCTCTCGGTCGGGCCTTCTTTCCTGACGAGCTACCCGAAGGGAGTGCTGTTCGTCCAGAGTGACAACTCCCACAAGCTCATGTACGCGTACACGGAGAAAAGGATAGCCTACTTCGACCCGGGGACCGTATCAGTTGTCCTGAGCGATGCGGGGACAACCAGGACCCTTCTTTCGAGGAGTCTGATGAGCCAGGAGATACTCTCCCTTGCAGTCATTGCGGGGTCCGGCTCCGATGGGTCCGGAAGCGGCTCCGAAGGAAGCCCTGACGATACAGGATGGGGATTGTCAATAAGCGTGGACACGACAAGGAACTGGTCTTCGTCATCATATATCATAGGTTCCGGAGAAGTCATCGACAACGCCAAGGGCCGCTCGAGCGACAATGCGTATACGGTAGCCGGGGCAAAGGAGAACATAGGAGAGACCGGAGTATGGGTCAGCGGATACATAGTCGGCGGAGACATGACAAGTTCGGCTTCCGGGATGAAGACCGAAGGGCCTTTCTCATCAGCGACGAACATCGCGATAGCCGGGCGCTCTTCAGTTACGGATAAGCAATCCTGTCTCTCGGTCCAACTCCCCTCCGGCGCGGTACGCGAGGCCCTGAATCTAGTGGCACATCCGGAAAACATGGGGAAGCGTCTCCTCATAAAAGGAGACATCGTATCCGCATATTACGGCATCCCCGGCATAAAGAATCCTACTGAATTCATACTTAAGTAGAAAATACGTAGCAGGTATGTATACTTAAGTAAAAAAGTACTGGGTGGCGACATCGACGTCGACACCCAGTCGTATTAACCTAAACTTAAACTATGAAAAACTTCAGCGCAAATTTACGCCCATTTTTCAATATACCAAATACACTGGGCAAACTTTTTTAAGAAATGACGCGAATTTTTGCAAATTTAAGTATTAACATCTTTTCTCCGTAGTCGTCAAACCGTATTGTAGACTTGAGTTCGGAGCCGTCCTGCCATATTCTGACGATCACTCCTTCACCGAAGCGGTTGTGCTCGACCCTCTGTCCTTCCCTCAAGGAAGATATGGGGCTCGGGACGAAATCCGAGGCGGCCGGACGCGGCGGAACGGGACGGGTCGGACGCGTCACGGGAGCCGGAGAGGGCGCCGGACGTGAAGGCGCGGGGCGCTGGGGGACGGGACGTCCTCCGAAGCCCGTCGACGGTCTTGAGGAGGCATTGCGGGAGCTGAAGGCTGACGCTCCGCCGAAGCCGGAGGCGCCGGGGCGGGAGCCCCCGCGGCGCCAGAAGGCGGCAGGAGCCTCGTCATCCTCAACATCCATATCGTCCTCGACAACCGGATTCAGCAGATATCTGGAATCTATCTCCCTGAGGAAACGGGAAGGGGGATTGTTTTTCGTCTCGCCGTTCTTCATCCTGCTTTTGGCAAAGGAAAGGGTTACGGCAACCTTCGCACGTGTTACGGCGACATAGAAAAGACGTCTTTCCTCCTCTATCTCGCTCGTTGCGGCGAAATCCCCGCATGAGGGGAAGAGATTCTCCTCCATACCGGTTATGTAGACATAGGGGAATTCGAGTCCCTTGGAGGAATGGACCGTCATGAGGGCAACCTTGTTGGACGAGTCCTCCTCGCTTCCCATGTCTATCGCGGCAAGAAGGGATATATTCTCGAGGAAAGCACCGAGCGTCACGACAGGAAGCTCGCTCTCACGGTATTCGACCTCTCCTTCGGTAGAGAACTGCATTTCTTCGAAATCATCGTTGTGACGCTCCTCGACGAAGGATTTGACGGAGTTCATGAGCTCCTCGACGTTCTCGGTACGTGCCATTCCCTCTATCGAGCTGTCCTGTTTGAAATCTGCATAGACACCGGTCTCATTCACTATCTTGAGGGCGAGTTCGTAGGCATCGGTCGTCGCAACAGACTGGTAGTAGCCCATGAAGGGAGCGAAATAGGCGCGGAGACGGGCTACGGCGGCGGCCTTCAGGCCGTACGCCTCCAGGTCTTCGCGGCACATCGCGACGAAAAGCGGGACGCTGTTCGCCGCAGCAGCGGCCGCAAGGGCCTTGACAGTAGTATCACCTATGCCCTTGGCATGGTTCGAGACTATCCTCTTGAAGGACTCGTCGTCGCTCAGGTTGACGGCAAGCTTGAAATAAGCCATTATGTCCTTGACCTCGGCCCTGTCGAAGAAGGCGTTGCCGGAATATATGACATAAGGGATATTGCGGCGGCGGAGCACCTCCTCCAGGGCGCGGGACTGGGAATTGGTACGGTAGAGGATCGCGAAATCCTCATACCGCGCATGGGCAGACTGGATACGGTCGGTTATCGACGAGGCGACCAGCGAGGCCTCCTCCTTGTCGCCGAAGGCCTTGAGGATACGTATCTTCTCGCCGCTGTCCCCCTCCGAGAAACAGTTCTTGGGGATGCGGCCGGTGTTCTTCTCTATAAGGGTATTGGCGGCCTCGACTATCGTCCTTGTCGAGCGGTAGTTCTGTTCCAGGCGGAAGACGCGGGCCTCCGGGTAGTCCTTGCGGAAATTGAGTATGTTCTCGATACGGGCTCCGCGGAAGGCATAGATGGACTGGGAGTCATCGCCCACGACACAGATATTGTGGTTCTTGAGCGTCAGGAGCCTCATTATCTGGTACTGGGCGGAGTTCGTGTCCTGGTACTCGTCTATCATTATGTAGTCAAAGCGCGAGGATATCTCCTCCCTTGCCGCCTGGTTACCATTGAGGAGCAGGAACAGGTTGAAGAGGATGTCGTCGAAATCCATGACGCCGTTCATGCGGCATTTCTTCCAGTACGCGTCGTAAATGCGGCATATCTCGGGCCTCTTGGCATGACGGTCCGACTCGAGCGCCTTCGCATTGCCGGCATATTGCGCCGGCGAGCAGAGGTTGTTCTTCGCCGCGGAGATCCTCGAGAGGACGTCGCGCGGCTTGTAGACCTTCTCGTCGAGGCCCATCTCCTTGATAACGGCCTTCACCGCACTCTGGGAGTCGCCCTGGTCATATATCGTGAAAGCTTCGGGATAGCCTATCTCAGCGGCATAATCCCTCAGAAAGCGTATGAAAACGGAGTGGAACGTCCCCATCACTACATGGCGCGCACTCGCCGGACCGACCATAAGGCCGATCCTCTCCTTCATCTCTCCGGCTGCTTTCTTCGTGAAAGTCAAGGCCAATATCCGGCCCGGATCACATCCTTTCGCCAGAATATAGGCGGTTCTGGAAGTCAGAACCCTCGTTTTACCCGACCCCGCTCCTGCAACTATGAGCACCGGCCCTTCAGTACATTGAACAGCTGATCTCTGAGCGCTGTTCAGCCCCTCTAACAGACTAATTGCATTTGTTTCCATAACGACTGCGAAATTACGAAAAAAATCAGTATCTTCGCGGCGGTTTTTACGCGCGCGAGGAAAATTTTATCCCAAGCGCTCCCAAGACTGAAATTTTATTCTTAAAACAACTTTATAAATGTCCAACAACATCCATCTGAAACAAGGTCTCAATCTCCCGATAAGCGGAGCTGCAGACCAGAAGACGAAGAAGGTGCTTGTTCCGGACGTCGTCGCCCTCAAACCCTCCGACTTCCGCGGTCTCGTCCCGAGACTCCTCGTCAAGGAAGGTGACGCCGTCCTTGCCGGCTCCCCCGTCTTCGCTGACAAAATGTCTCAGAACATCCTCTTCACTTCCCCTGTAAGCGGAGTCGTGTCCGAGGTTGTACGAGGCGAAAAGAGAAAACTTCTTGAAATCAGGATCAAATCCGACAGGAAGCAGGAGTACGTTGATTTCGGCGTGAAGAAAGTTGACGAGATGAGCGCCGCAGAGATCAAGGCCGCCCTCCTCGAGAGCGGACTCTGGCCCTGTCTCCTCCAGAGACCTTACGGCATCGTCGCCAACCCCGAGCTGAAACCTAAGGCTATCTTCACGACTGCCTTCACGACCGCCCCCCTCGCCCCCGAGGTCGATTTCGTCGTAAAGGACGAGTTCGCCAACATCCAGACGGCAATCAACGCCCTCTCGAAACTCACTGACGGCGGTGTCCATGTCTCCTTCTCGACCGATAACGCCTGTTCAAGCGTCCTCAGCCGCCTTGAGAACATAATCCCCCACGTCTTCGAGGCTTCGAAACATCCCGCCGGCAACCTCGGCATCCAGATCCACCACATCTCCCCCATCCGCAAGGGTGAGACCGTATGGACCGTCACGATGCCCATGCTCGCCGCTATCGGAAAGCTCTTCAACAAAGGCCGCTATGACGTAATGCGCAAGGTAGCCGTAACAGGCCCCATGGCGATCAATCCCTGCTTCATCGAGACCCTTCCCGGCCTCCGCATGAACGAGATCCAGGAATTCTACGGCAATGTCGCCGATGAGATCCGCTTCGTGAGCGGTGACTGCCTCTCCGGCCGCAACATAGGTCCCGAAGGAGCCCTCTCCTTCATGGACAACCAGATAACCCTTCTCCACGAAGGCCGCGAGTATGAAGGTTTCGGATGGGCAAAGCCCTTCCGCTTCAACCAGTTCAGCTCCAACCACACCTATTTCCACTGGCTTCTCGGATGGCTCTGTCCTGACAAGAAGTACGACATGGACACCAACCTCCATGGAGGTGAGCGCGCCTTCGTCGTCTCCGACGTCTACGGCAAGGTCCTCCCGATGCACCTCTTCCCCGTATATCTTGCCAAGGCCTGCCTCGCCGGCGACATAGACAAGATGGAGAAATACGGCATCTATGAGGTTCTCGAAGAGGATTTCGCCCTCTGCGAGTACGTATGTCCCTCCAAGATCGATATCCAGGCTATCATCTCCGACGGTATCGACCTCATGCTTAAAGAAATGGCTTAAAGACAAAGATTATGAACGCAAGAAACATAGTAGACAAGATCAAGCCGGCCTTCGAGAAAGGCGGCAAGCTTGGATGGCTCCATTCGACATTCGATGCCTTTGAGACATTTATGTTCGTCCCCAACACGGTGACGAAGAAAGGTTCACACGTACGCGACTGCGTCGACATCAAGCGTGTGATGATAATCATGGTACTCGCCCTTGTTCCCGCCTTCCTCTTCGGAGTATGGAACACCGGTTACCAGCACAATCTCGCCTTCGGCTGCGGCTGGAACTTCTGGGGCCAGGTAGGATACGGCCTTCTCAAGGTCATTCCCCTTTACCTTGTAACTTATATAGTAGGTCTCGCGATAGAGTTCGCCTCCGCCCAGATCCGCGGACATGAAGTCAATGAGGGTTACCTCGTAACCGGCTTCATCCTCCCTCTGATCGTTCCCGTTGACGTTCCCCTCTGGATGCTCGCAGTAGCTACCGCCTTCGCCGTAATCTTCGGCAAGGAAGTCTTCGGCGGCACAGGTATGAACATCTGGAACCCCGCGCTCCTCGCACGTGCCTTCCTCTTCTTCTCCTACCCCTCCAAGATGTCCGGTGACAACGTATGGGTCGGCGGCGTTGAGAACTTCATGAACAATGGCAAATGCTGGTTCGCCGGCAACGGCCTCGACGGCTTCTCCGGCGCGACTCCCCTTGCGAACCCCGACGGCTACAGCGTTCTCGACCTCATCCTCGGAACCACTCCCGGTGCCGTAGGTGAGACCTGCGTCATAGCGATAGCCCTCGGCGCGATACTCCTTCTCTTCACCGGAGTTGCAAGCTGGAAGATCATGGTATCCTCCATCCTCGGCGGTCTCTTCGTAGGCGGCCTCGCCCAGGCCTTCGGCGCAACGGCAGTTCCCTGCTGGCAGCACCTCGTAATGGGCGGCTTCCTCTTCGGCAGCGTCTTCATGGCAACTGACCCCGTCACCGCAGCCCAGACCGAGTGCGGCAAGTGGATCTATGGTTTCCTCGTAGGCGCCCTCGCGATTACCGTCCGCCTCTTCAACCCCGGCTACGCCGAGGGAATGATGCTCGCGATACTCCTTATGAACACCTTCGCTCCCCTTATCGACCACTACGTAATCGAGGCGTCGATCAAGAAGCAGTCCAAGAAAGCAAGAATCGCTTAAATCCCAGTAAAGCTATGAATACAAACAATAACGTATATACAGTCGTCTACACGACAGTTGTCTGTGTTTTGGTCGCAGCGATACTTGCCTTCGTCTCCCAGAGCCTCAAGGCCAAACAGGAGGCGAACGAGAAGGCTGAGAACATAAGCCAGATACTCACCGCCGCCCAGTTCGGCGAGAAATCCCATTGGAGCGAAATCGGCAATGACGCCACTATCGCCTTCTACACCGAGAACATCGAAGCCGCCCTTCTTGTAAACGCCAAGGGCGAGATCTGCGGTGAGCTCGAGGGCGACAACGTCTATTCCGTTTCCGACCTCAAGAAACAGAACTACGCAATAAGGGACAACGCCGAAATGGCCCTTCCCTTCTATATCTTCAAGAACGGTACTTCCGCAATAGCCATCTACGGAGCCGGCCTCTGGGGACCCGTCTGGGGCTACATCGCCCTCGAGGGCGACCTCAAGACCATCGCCGGTGCCTACTTCGACCATGAGAGCGAGACTCCCGGTCTCGGCGGCAAGATCAAGGATGATCCCGCCTTCCGCGCCCAGTTCTCCGGCAAGGTCGTAGACTATGCCGATGAAGCCGCTCCCTTCGCAATCGTCAAGGGCGGTGCCGGCGACAAGGCCAACGCCATTGACGCCATCACCGGCGCGACAATGACTTCCAAGGGAGTCGACGCCGCGATCAACAACTGGCTCAAGGCCTACGAGCCCGCAATCTTTGCCGCAGCCTCCTGCTGCAGCGGCAACTGCGAAGAGTGCTGCGGCGAGTGTGCCGAAGGTGAATGCACCGAGTGCACCGAATGTGCCGAATGTGAAACCAAAGCAAACGAGGAGGAATAAGCCATGGACAAGAAACTCAAAGAAACAATCCTCAACCCTATCTTCAAGGGTAACCCCATCTCCGTCCTCGTTCTCGGTATCTGCTCTTCCCTCGCAGTTACCGTAGAGCTCAAAGGCGCCTTCGTGATGGCTCTCTCCGTAACGATCGTTACCGGACTTTCGAGCCTTGTATGTTCCCTCATAAGGAAATCGATCCCCAACCGCGTCCGCATCATCATCCAGCTCGTCGTCGTAGCCCTCATGGTTATCCTCGTCGACCAGGTTCTCAAAGCCTACGCCTACGGTATCGACAAGCAGCTCAGCGTCTATATCGGACTCATCATCACGAACTGTATCGTCATGGGCCGCATCGAGGCTTACGCCCTCTCGAACAAGCCCTGGCCCTCACTTCTTGACGGACTCTCCAACGGTATCGGCTACGGCATGATCCTCATCGTCGTCGCCTTCTTCCGCGAGCTCCTCGGTTCCGGTACGCTCTTCGGCTTCCGCGTGATCCCCGAGTGCTTCTACGCTGCCGGTTATATGAACAACGGTCTTGTGATCCTCCCTCCGATGGCCCTCATCCTTCTCGGATGCATCATCTGGATCCAGAGATCAATCCAGAAAGACCTTCAGGAAAAGTAACATTGTAACACTTATCGATTATGGAATTAATAAGCTTATTCGTAAAGTCAATCTTCGTTGACAATATGATCTTCTCATACTTCCTCGGTATGTGTTCATACCTGGCAGTATCGAAGAATGTCAAGACGGCCAACGGTCTTGGAGTCGCCGTTATCGGCGTCCTCCTGATAACCCTCCCCGTCAACTACCTTCTCAACAAATACGTCCTTATGCCCGGCGCCCTCAGCTGGCTCGGCGAAGGCTTCGCAAATGTTGACCTCAGCTTCCTCGCATTCATCGTCTTCATCGCCGTCATCGCCGCAATCACACAGGTCGTCGAGATGGTCGTCGAGAAATTCGCTCCTACGCTCTACTCCTCCCTCGGTATCTACCTCCCCCTCATCGCAGTCAACTGCGCGATCCTCGGAGGTTCGCTCTTCATGCAGCAGAGGGATTTCGCGAACGTCGGTGAATCCGCTGTATACGCTCTCGGTTCCGGTATCGGCTGGTGGCTCGCCATCGTAGCCCTCGCCGCCATCCGCGAGAAACTCTCCTACTCCAACGTTCCCGCCCCTCTCAAGGGTCTCGGCATCACGTTCTTCACAGTAGGTCTTATGGGAATCGCCTTCATGGCATTCATGGGTATATCACTTTAATCAGGGAGGACAGGAATTATGACAAACACTGTAATTTTCACAGCAATGGCCATCATGGTCATCGTTATCCTTATCCTCGTCGCCGTCCTTCTCCTTATCAAGGGCTGGCTCACTCCCAAGGGTAAAGTCAAGATATCCATCAACGGCGGCAAGAAAGTCGTCGAAGTGACTCCCGGAGGTTCCCTCCTTTCCACCCTCGCCGAGGAGAAGATCTATCTCCCCTCCGCATGCGGCGGTAAAGGCAACTGCGGCCAGTGCAAATGCCGCGTAGTCGAAGGCGGCGGAAACATCCTCCCCACCGAGGTCGGCTTCTTCAACAGGAAACAGATCCAGGACAACTGGAGACTCGGATGCCAGGTCAAGGTCAAGGAAGACCTCGGCATTGTAATCCCCGACTCCGCCCTCTCCGTCAAGAAACTCGAGTGCGAGGTTATCAGCAACCTCAACGTCGCCACCTTCATCAAGGAGTTCACAGTCAAGCTTCCCGAAGGCGAGCACATCGACTTCAAGTCCGGCGAATACATCCAGATCGACATCCCCGCATGCACGATCAACTTCTCCGACATGGACATCGATCCCGAGTACAGGGCAGAATGGGAGCGCTACGGCTTCTTCGACCTCAAGATGGTCAACCCCGAGGCCACTATCCGTGCCTACTCCATGGCCTCATATCCCGGTGAGAAGAACATCATCAAGCTCAACGTACGTATCGCGACTCCTCCTTTCGACAGG
>JAKSJS010000057.1 GCA_024398155.1 Bacteroidales bacterium
TCCTCCACGAGAGCCAGTATCTCGAGCCTGTGATGAGGGACATCGAGGCTATGCTCGAGTCCTCCCAGAGGAACGTCACCGGTACCGTAACCCTCAAGCTCCGTCCCCATAGCTTCGAGACCGTCGGCGTCGACTCTCCCAACGACCTTGTCAAGAACAAGCTCGGCGAGTACGGCGAGGGCGCCAAAGGCTGGACCTCCGACGAGGCCAAGGGCTTCATAAAAGTGACCTCCACCCCTCTCAGAGCTTATTATCTCTCCCACAAGGACGAACTCACGAAATAATGATTAAGGTAGGTATAATAGGAGGCGCGGGCTACACCGCAGGTGAACTTCTGAGACTTCTGGTCAACCATCCCGAGGTCGAGATAGTCTTTGTCCACTCCGAATCCAATGCCGGGAACTTCCTCTCCGACGTCCATGAAGGACTGGTGGGGGACACCGACATGAGATTCTCCAGCGAGTTCGACCTCAAGGCAATTGACTGCCTCTTCATGTGCGGAGCCCACGGCAAGAGCGCGGGCTTCTGGGCGGAGAATCCCTGTCCCGAAGGGCTGAGGGTTATCGACCTCGCCCAGGACTACCGTGACGAGTCCGATGGTTATGTATACGGCCTTCCCGAGTGGCAGAAGGCGAAGATCATGGGCGCGACGAAGATCGCCAATCCCGGCTGTTTCGCCACCGCTATCCAGCTCTCGCTGCTTCCGCTTGCCGCTGCCGGACTCCTCAATGATGAGGTCGACATAACTGCGATAACCGGCTCGACCGGCGCGGGCGTGAAGCCCGGCGCGACAACCCATTTCTCATGGAGGAACAACAATGTTTCGACATACAAGGTCTTCGAGCACCAGCATCTTATCGAAATCAAGAGGGATCTCTCGATACTTAACGGAGCGCCTGTAGAGAAGATCAACTTCGTCCCGATGCGCGGCGACTTCGCCCGCGGCATCTTCGCCTCCGTCTATACGGAGACCGAACTCTCCGAAGAGGAACTCGCCAGTCTCTACAAGAACTATTACGAGAACGCCGCCTTCACTTTCATGTACGACAAACCGGTGGACCTCAAACAGGTAGTCAATACCAACAAGTGCCTCATCCATGTCGAGAAACATGGCTCCAAGGCCGTCATCTCCACGGTTGTCGACAATCTCCTCAAGGGAGCGAGCGGCCAGGCCCTCCAGAACATGAACCTCATTTTCGGCCTTCCCGAGACCCTCGGTCTCAAGCTCAAGGCCCTTGCATTCTAGAATATGGAACTTTTTGACGTATATTCCCTGTTTGACGTAACTCCCGTAAAGGCGCAAGGCTGCCGTGTATGGGACGACAAAGGCGTCGAATATCTCGACCTTTACGGCGGTCATGCCGTGATCTCCGTCGGCCATACCCATCCCCGCTATGTCGCCGCCCTCAAGGACCAGCTCGACAAAATCGGTTTCTACAGCAACAGCGTCCAGAACCCTCTCCAGGTCGAACTCGCCCATAAGCTCGGCAAGGCCTCAGGCTACGAGGACTACTCGCTTTTCCTCGACAACAGCGGCGCCGAGTCCAACGAGAACGCGATGAAGCTTGCTTCCTTCCATACCGGAAAGGACCGCATCATTGCCTTTCACAAGAGCTTCCACGGCCGCACCTCCGGTGCTGTCGCCGTTACGGACAACCCTAAGATCGTAAGCCCCTTCAATGCCGTCCACAAAGTCACTTTCTGTGACCTCAATGACGCTGAGGCAGTCGAGAAGGAGCTCATGAAAGGGGACTGCGCCGGCGTGATAATAGAAGGCATCCAGGGATGCGGCGGGATCAACCTTCCCGACATCGAATTCCTCAGGTCCCTCGATGTGCTCTGCCGTAAATATGACGCCGTCCTTATCCTCGACGAGGTCCAGAGCGGCTATGGCCGTACCGGCAAGTTCTTCGCCCACCAGTGGGCGGACATCAAGCCCGGCATAATCACTATGGGCAAGGGTATCGCCAACGGCTTCCCCTGCGGCGGCATCCTTATCTCCCCCGAGTTCGAGGCTGTAAAGGGCATGCTCGGAACGACTTTCGGCGGCAACTATCTTGCGATGGCCGCCGCCAACGCCGTCCTCGACATAATGAACGATGAGAAACTCGTCGCGAATGCCGGCGAGGTGGGCGAGTGGATCAAGGCCAACATTCCTTCCAGCCCCCGCATCAAGGAGGTCCGCGGCCGCGGCCTCATGCTCGGCATCGAGTTCAATGAGGATGTGGCTCCGATAAGGAAGAAGCTGCTCTTTGAAAAACATATCTTCACAGGCGTTGCCGGCAAGAACATGGTACGCCTCCTCGCGCCTCTCTGCCTCAAGAAGGAGGAAGCCGAGGCATTCGTAAACGCGCTTAAAGAAATACTCTGATGGACAAATTCTTTCATGTAGAAGACATAGGAGACCTCTCGAAGGCTCTCGCCGAGGCAAAACAGGTAAAGGAAACTCCTTTCGCCTGGAAGCATCTTGGTGAAAACAAGACAATTATGCTCGTTTTCTTCAACTCTAGCTTGAGGACCCGTCTCTCTTCCCAGAAGGCCGCTCTCAACCTCGGCATGAACCCTGTCGTCCTCAATATCGGCCAGGACAGCTGGAAGCTCGAGACCGAAATGGGCGTGATAATGGACGGCGACAAGAGCGAGCATCTCCGTGAGGCTATCCCCGTCATGACGAGCTACTGCGACCTTATCGGCATCCGCTCGTTCGCCGGACTCACCGACCGTGAATACGACTACAACGAGACCGTACTCAACCAGTTCATAGAGTTCGGCTGCAAGCCCGTGATCTCTCTCGAGTCCGCGACTGTCCACCCTTGCCAGGCCTTTGCCGACCTCATAACGATCGAGGAATACAAGAAGACAAAGCGTCCCAAGGTCGTCATGACCTGGGCGCCCCATCCCAAGGCTCTGCCCCAGGCTGTTCCCAACTCGTTCGCCGAGTGGATGAATGCCGCAGACGTCGATTTCGTCATCGCCCAGCCCGAAGGCTATGAGCTCGATCCCCGCTTTGCCGGAAATGCCAGGATAGAATACGACCAGATGAAGGCTCTCGAGGGCGCGGACTTCGTGTATGCCAAGAACTGGAGCTGCCCTGGCGTCACCAACCCCGCCGACTATGGAAAGATCCTCTCGAAGGATATGGGATGGACCGTCGATGCCGCCCACATGGCCGTAACTAATAATGCATACTTCATGCACTGTCTGCCCGTCAGGCGCAACATGATAGTCTCCGACGAAGTGATAGACGCTCCGACGAGCCTCGTCATTCCCGAGGCCGCGAACAGGGTAGTGTCGGCCCAGGTCGTAATGAAACGAATGCTTGAAAGCCTATGATAAAGGTCTTTAAAATAGGTGGCAACGTAATAGAAAATCCCGGGATGCTCGATAGCTTCTGTCGGGATTTTGCGCTCGTAGAAGGGGATAAGGTCCTTATCCACGGGGGCGGCGTAATAGCCTCCGAACTCCAGAAACAGCTCGGTCAGACGCCTGTAAAGATAGAAGGCAGGCGTGTTACGGACCTTGATGCCCTGAAAGCTGTGACGATGTGCTACAGCGGTCTCTGCAACAAGACTCTCGTTGCTACTTTACAGAAATACGGATGTAATGCCTTGGGCCTCAGCGGATGTGACGGAAATGTTATAAGGGCTTCCAAGCGTGCTCCCAAGACTTTGGAGGACGGAGTGACCGTTGTCGACTATGGTTTTGTCGGCGATGTCGCCGCTGAGAGCGTAAATGCCACGGCGCTGAAGGCCTTCCTCGAACTGGGGATGACTCCTGTGCTTACCGCGATCAATCATGACGGCAACGGACAGCTTCTCAACACTAACGCCGACACAGTCGCGGCGAGCGTTGCGAGCGCCCTCGGCGCCCAGCTCGTATGCTGCTTCGAACTTGACGGGGTCCTGCTCGACAGGAACGATCCTTCGAGCGTCGTCCCTGTAATCGACAGTGCCTCCTTCGCGAAGATGAAGGCTGACGGAGTTGTCGCCGACGGCATGATACCCAAAATAGAGAACTGCCTCAAGGCGATAGCGGAAGGTGCTTCGAGCGCCGTTATCAAGAATGCCCTCAAGGTCTCCGACGAGACCTCCGGAACAAAGATAGTATTATGATGGATCTCCTTAAAAAAGACTCGGTGGACCTTCTTAGGAAGATGGTCGCTGTCCCTTCTGTCTCCTTTGAGGAGGAGAAGGTGGCGGACCTTATATCCTCGGCCCTCGAATCCTACGGAATCGAGCCTGTAATGGTAGGGCGCAATGTCATTGCACGCAATAAAAGCTACGCTGAAGGTAAGAAGACCCTTGTACTTGATGCCCATATAGATACGGTTCCAGCTGCGGCGAGCTACACGCGCGATCCGTTCGACGCCGGTGCCGACCCTGACAGGGTCTGGGGCCTCGGCTCGAACGACGACGGCGCGAGCGTCGTGTCGATGATAGCCGCCTTTCGATATTTCTATTCCAAGGAGGACCTTCCTATAAATATAGTCCTTGCCCTCAGCTGCGAGGAGGAGCGCTCCGGCCCTGACGGCGCGCGTCTTCTCTACAGCGCCGACGGCCCCGCCGAGACCCGTCTTTCAGGCTGGGGCCTTATCGGCGAGCCTACGGGCATGAAAGCCGCGACTTCCGAGAGGGGACTGCTGGTACTTGACGGAGAGGCGAAGGGCGTTTCCGGCCATGCGGCACGCAATGAGGGAGTGAATGCCCTCTATATCGCCCTCGAGGATATAGAAACCTTGAGAAACTTCGATTTCGATCGCGTTTCGCCGAAGATGGGACGGGTGAAGCTGACGGTGACCCAGATTAACGCCGGGACTGCCCACAATGTCGTCCCCGACCTCTGCACCTTCGTCGTGGATATCCGTCCTACCGAGAAATATACCAATGCGGAGATAGTCGCGATGCCCCAGAAAGAGGCAAACCCCACCTTGAACCCGCGCAATCTCAAGAACTGCTCCTCAGCCACTTACGAAGGATCTCCCCTTCTTGCTGCCGTTGAGAGGCTCGGGATAGGGACCTTCTCCTCGCCGACTACGTCCAACTGGATGAGGACGGGCCGCGACGCAATCAAGATGGGTCCCGGAGAATCCTCCCGCTCCCATCATGCCGATGAATACATACTAGTCTCCGAGATAGGGGAGGCAATAGAGAAATACATTGAATTCATAGAGACATTTTATGGCAACTCTTTGGAATAAAGGTACCGCCTGTACCGACCTTGTCGAGAACTTCACAGTCGGAAACGACCGCATCCTCGACGCAAGGCTTGCAAAATACGACGTCATGGGCTCCAAGGCCCATATTAAGATGCTCGAGTCGATAGGGCTCCTTACGGCTGACGAGCTTAGGGTGCTCGACGCCGGCCTCGACGAGATCGCCGCCACTATAGAGGCGGGCGGGTTCGTCCTCGAGGACGATGTCGAGGACATCCACTCCCAGGTGGAGCTTATCCTTACCCGCAAGCTGGGCGACGTCGGAAAGAAAATCCATTCCGGACGCTCCCGCAACGACCAGGTCCTCGTCGACATCAAGCTTTTCCTCCGCGAGGAACTTAAGGCCTTCAGGGGAGAGGCCGTCGAGCTTTTCGACAAGCTCCAGGCCCTTTCCGAGAAGTATAAGGACGTCATCCTTCCCGGCTATACCCACGCCCAGATAGCGATGCCCTCGTCCTTCGGCATGTGGTTCGGCGCTTACGCCGAGGCTCTTGTAAACGACATGTACATGCTCGCCGGAGCCTATCGCGTAGTCAACCGCAACCCGCTCGGAAGCTCTGCCGGATACGGCAATTCCTTCCCGCTCGACCGTGAGATGACAACGGAGCTGCTCGGCTTCGCGAGCCCCGACTACAACTCAGTAGCCGCCCAGATGTCGCGCGGCAAGAGCGAGAAGTGCGTTGCCGCCGCGATCGGCTCCCTCGCCCTTACGCTCAACAAGTTCGCCGCCGACTGCTGCCAGTACATGTGTCCCAACTTCGGCTTCATCCACTTCCCGGACAACCTCACGACCGGCTCGTCGATAATGCCCCACAAGAAGAATCCCGACGTATGGGAGCTTGTCCGCGGTAAATGCAACAGGATCCTCTCTACCGAGAACGAGATAAACCTCCTCTGCTCCAACATGCCGCATGGCTACCACCGCGAGTACCAGATCCTCAAGGACATCCTCTTCCCTTCGCTCGAGCTCATGCATGCCTGTCTCGAAATCACCTCGTACATGCTCGACTATATCGAGGTGAACGACCATATTCTCTCGAGCGGACTGTACGAATATATGTTCACCGTCGAGGAGGTCAACCGCCGCACCCTTGCCGGAAAGCCTTTCCGCGAGGCCTACAAGGAGGTCGGTATAGAAGTGAACGAGGGACGCTTCCATTATGACGGCAAGGACTTCTCGACCCTGAAGCCTTCCGACCTCGGTCATACCCATATCGGCTCGATAGGCAACCTCTGCAACGACAGGATCAAGGCCCTCATGGACGAGGCCACAGATTGGAAATAATATATGTATACGCTGCTTATATCCATCGCACTCCTTCTTCTGGGATACGTATTCTATGGCCGTTTTGTCGAGAAGGTCTTTGCGCCCTCCGCAACATCCCTGACGCCCGCTTTTGCCGTCAATGACGGTGTCGACTATGTCCCCATGCCGACATGGAAGGTCATAATGATCCAGTTCCTGAACATCGCCGGAACGGGACCGATCTTCGGTGCTATACTCGGCGCGATGTACGGCCCGGCCTGCTTCTTCTGGATAGTCTTCGGATGCATCTTCGGCGGTGCCGTCCACGATTATTTCACAGGCATGCTGTCAGTGCGTGAGAATGGAGCCGGGCTGCCCGAACTGATAGGGAAGTACCTGGGTGTTCCTGCGAAGAGGGTGATCCAGGTGTTTGTCGTCCTTGTCCTGATGCTTGTCTGTGCCGTATTCGTGTACAGCCCTGCGATCATCATCGGCGATATGATAGCTCCTGACTCCACGACAGATGACATTATCTGTGTCGTGGTGATCATGCTCTATTACATCATTGCGACGCTTATTTCGATAGACAAGGTGATAGGAAGGATATATCCCCTCTTCGCCGCCGCGCTTCTCTTCATGGCCGTTGCTCTTTTTGTCTGCCTCGTCGGCCGCTGGCCTTCTGAACTGCCCGAGGTGTGGGACGGCCTTGCCAACCGCAATCCCGGCATGGGCAGCATGTTCCCCTGCATGTTCATATCCATAGCCTGCGGGGCCGTGAGCGGTTTCCACGCTACGCAAAGCCCCATGATGGCGCGTTGCATCAGGAATGAGAACAAGGGCCGTTCTGTATTCTATGGCTCGATGATACTTGAGGGCATCATTGCTCTTATATGGGCCTCCGTATCCTCCTGGTTCTTCTTTGCCGGTGGAAATGTTGAACTCGGCGCAGAAGGCGTCAAGGCCGCACCGGCTGTCGTAACGACAGTATCAAAAGGATGGCTGGGTGGCTTCGGAGCCGTGCTTGCCATTCTGGGCGTCGTCGTGGCGCCGATAACCAGCGGCGACACTGCGCTACGCTCCTGCCGCCTTATCGTCGCCGAGGCCTTCGGAATCGAGCAGAAACCTATACGCAAGAGACTCCTCGTCTGTGTTCCTATTGTAGTCGTAACGACTTCCCTGCTTCTTTTCAACATTCTGAACGCCCATGGCTTCGACCTGATCTGGAGATATTTCGGATGGGCCAACCAGTCGCTTTCCGTATTTGCGTTCTGGGCAGCGACTGTCTTCCTCGTCAAGTACCGCAAGGGAATGTACTATCTCATAACGATGATACCCGCCCTGTTCATGACGGCGGTGTGCGTCTCCTTCATACTGACGGCAAAGATAGGCTTCAACATGCCCGATGCCACAATACCCTATATCTCGGCCATTACGGTAGTTGCAAGCCTTGTAGTCTTCCGCCTGATCTACCCCCGTCTCCGTTCAAAGAACAATTAACCCCGTACTTCCAAGGTAAATTCGGCAAAATGGCGAACTTACACGGGAAGTACGGACAAAATGGTTATATTTGTAGAATAAACTACATTATTATGACCATTAGACATCTTCCCGCATTACTTCTGACCCTTGCCCTTTCATGCGCCGCCGCAACGACGATAGAGGCAAAAGTCACCCTTCCAGACATCATTTCAGACAATATGGTCCTCCAGCAGAAGACCGACGCGGCCCTTTGGGGCTGGGCAAAGCCCGGCGCAAAGGTCAGCGTAAAAACCAGCTGGAACAAGAAGAGATATTCCGTTACGGCCGATTCCGAGACCGGCAAGTTCTCCCTTACGGTCGCGACTCCCGAGGCCGGCGGCCCCTATGAGATAGAGTTCTCCGACGGTGACAGGACCAAGATTTCCAATGTCCTTGTCGGTGAGGTGTGGTTCTGCTCAGGTCAGTCCAACATGGAACATTACATGAAAGGCTTCGGCGGCGAGCCCGTCGAGGGCGGCGCTGAGGCTATCGCCATGGCCAATCCCAAGCGTCAGATAAGGATATGCCAGGTCACCAAGACCAGCTCCCTTAAGATAGAGGAGAAGGTCGAGGCCAAGTGGTGTCTCAATGACTCCGAGTCTGTCTCCAATACTTCTGCTGTCGCTTATTTCTTCGCTGACAGGATCGAGGCGGCCCTCGACATCCCCGTCGCGATAATCGTAGACTGCTGGGGCGGTTCCACAATGTGGACATGGATGAGCGAGGAGCTCCTCCGCAGCGAGTTCCCCGGCGTCGGTGACCTTACCCACCTTACCGGTGGCCGTCCCGTCGGCAACGAGTTCCAGGACCCCTGCATGCTCTACAACGGCATGGTCCGCCCGATAATGCCCTATACTTTCAAAGGCATACTCTGGTACCAGGGCTGCAGCGACCGCGGCAATCCCGCGATGTACGCCAAGATGCAGGCTGCGTATGTAAGGATGATGAGGGAGGAGTTCAACGTCCCCGACGCGCCCTTCTATTTCGTCCAGATCGCTCCTTTCTGGTACTGGGACGAGAACGGAACCGAGTCCGGCTACTTCGTCCAGGACGGCCAGGAAGCTTCCCTCGACCTTATCCCCAACAGCGGCATGGTCGCTACATGCGACCTCGGCGCCTACAAGTCCATCCATTATCCCTATAAGAAGCCTGTAGGCGAGCGCCTCGCTCTGCTTGCGCTCACCCACGACTACGGCGTAAAAGGCATCAAAGCCGACTCGCCCCGTTTCGACGGCTTCAATGTCCAGGAAGGAAAGATCCATGCCCACTTCACAATGTGCGGCGGCCTGACCCCTATCAATACGCCTCTCACCGGCTTCGAGATCGCCGGCAGCGACGGCGTATACTATGACGCCGAGGCTATGGTCAACCCCAGCTGCTATGACGAGGTCATCATCTGGAGCGACAAGGTTCCCGAGCCTGTAAACGCCCGCTACTGCTACAAGAACTGGACTCACGGTATGCTCTACAACTGCTCCGGCGTGCCTGCATGTCCCTTCAGAACCGACAAATAAAGTACAATTAATCATATGAAGAAGATATTAATAGCTGCGCTCGCACTTGCAACGCTCTGCTCCTGCGCACCCAAGACCCCCGAAACCCCTTATTCCAATAAGCTCGAGTCTATACGAAAGAACTTAAGCAAAGGTGGAGATTACTTTGTCTATTTCTGTGACACCCACACCGATAAGGAAGAGTCATGCGTAACTCCGGAAGTGCTTGACGAGATCCTTACCAAAGTCCCTGTTGAGAAGGTCATCTTCGGCGGAGACTTCTGTATGACGCTCAACCGCTGCGCCAACAAGGAAGACCTCGACCGCTCTGTCGTGAACTTCAGGAAGAACGTCGCTGTCGCCAAAGACCATGGCTGCGCCTTCTATGCAGTCCGCGGCAACCACGACATCACGACAGGAACGATCAATCCCGAACATGAGGGCTATACCTATTCCCAGGCCTATGTCCACGAGACAATAATGGGCTTCTCGGAGGGCGATTCCTTTGTCGAGAGCGAGGATCTTAGCTGTAACTATTATGTTGATTGTCCCGAAAATTCGTTACGTTACATAATTCTCGACCCTTATTCCTCTCCTGAGGAGGATGTCGTCGCAAGATACCGTATCAAGATGGAGTTCGCGGGGACTTCAAGGGATT
>JAKSJS010000058.1 GCA_024398155.1 Bacteroidales bacterium
GGAGCAAATCTTACTCTTGTTCTTCTTTCCATATACTGTTGTCTTGTTATTATCTTCTTCTTGTTATCGAGGCTATGTTCTCGAGGGGGCTGAACTCGTCGCGGGGAGTGATGCACAGGGCCGGTTTCTCCTCGTAGTGGAAAGTTCTTGTAGGGTTTCCGATTGCGACCTTGATGATCTTCTGGTCATAGACCTCCTCGAGGTTGTCGATGCCGCTCTCGTACTTGTAGTCGCGGTCGATAACGATGATGTTGCCGCCGGGCTGGCCGACGATTTCGTCGATGATGCTCATCTTGAAGCCGGTCGCGATTACCGTAATGCTGACTTCGTCGCCCCTTTCGGGATTGTCGTCATAAACGATACCCTGCTTGAACTTGTTGGCGTTGCCTATCTTGCCGGCGATGAGTTCGTTGATCGTCGTGAGGTCGCACATCCTGAGGCCGTCCTCGCCGCTTCCTGTCGTAATATTGACGAGGGCATGCTTGGCGGTCGTGAGGTCGAGCTTATAGAGGAGGGGAGAGTCAAGGGCGCCGCTTACGGCCTCCTGGAGGCGGTTCTCGCCACGGCCGGAACCGCAGCCCATGAGGGCCATTCCGCTGCCCTTCATCATGTTCTTCACGTCCTCGAAGTCGACGTTTATGTATCCGGGTTTGCTGATTATTTCAGTTATGCCGCTGACGGCTGTCGCGAGCACTTCATCGGATTTGGGGAAGGCATCCTTGAGGAGCTGGTCGCTGTAGATCTCGGCCAGTTTCTCGTTGTCTATGATGAGGAGGCTGTCGACGTTGTCAGCCATGTCGCGTACTCCGTCGAGCGCCTTGCTGTAGGATCCGTTCTTCTCGCTCTTGACGGGGAGGGTGACGACGCCGACTGTAAGGATACCCTTGTCCTTTGCCATCTTCGCGATTACCGGGGCGGCTCCGGTTCCGGTGCCGCCGCCCATTCCGGCGGTGATGAAGAGCATCTTGGTGCCGCAGTCAAGGACCTTGCTTGCTATCTCGTCCTGGGAGGCGAGGGCGCAGTTGCGCCCCTTTACGGGATTTGTTCCGGCGCCGAGGCCTTCGCCGAGCTGGACCTTGATGGGGACGTTGCTCTTCCTCAACGCCTGGGCGTCAGTGTTGCAGACGATGAAGGAGCAGCCTTTTATCTGCCTGTTGTACATATATGTCACGGCATTGCATCCGCCGCCGCCGACACCGATCACCTTGATCATCGAATTCTCGGGGATCCAGTCGGTGGGCTTGATATCCATGTTGAGATCAAAATCTTCCATAATGTCGTTCTATGCTTGTTCGTCTGAGTTCATCATTTCCTCGAAGAGGCCTCCGAAGAATCCTCCGGATTTCTTCTTGGGCTCGGTTTTGGGCTTTGCCGCAGCGCGGGGCTTCTCTACCGGTTCGCGCTTAACCGGTTCCGGTTCGGGCTCCGGCTTTACGGGTTCAGGCTCGGGCTCGAACATGTTGTTGAGAGGCTTCTCGACGGTTGAGGCGGGCCTTGCGCAGTTGAGGTTATGCTCTTCGCGCGCTGCGAGTATCATTCCTATGTTGGTGGTTATGTCAGTCCTCCTTACGTCGAGACATTCGGCGGAGAAACGGTTCCTGGCGTAGCCTGTGCGTACGTTGTAGCCTGACATCTCCTGCCATAAGGTATTGACTCCTCCCATCTCGACGGCGCCGCCTGTGATGACGAGTCCGCAGCGGAGTTCGTCGGCGCAGCCGCTCTGCTCGATCTCGTAGAGGATGGCGTCTGTGCTCTCCCGCTCGCGGGGCTCGATGATCTCGGGCAGGAGCTTGACGGGGATGTGCTTGCTAGAGTCACGTTCGCTAGAGGGGCTCTTTATCCTTATGATGCGGTCGCTGAGGGACTGGAGACGGTCGGAGAGGCATACTCCGAAGCCTTTCTTTATGTTCTCGGCGAGCTCGTCGTCGATCGCGCACTGGCTCCTTACGTCGTAGGTCACGCTGCGGCCTCCGAAAGGTATCGAGGCATAATGGCGCAGGACGCCTCCGAGGAAGACCGATACGCTGGTGACTCCGCCGCCCATGTCGACGAGCGCGACGCCGTTCTCCATCTCGGAGGCGTCGAGCACGGCTTCGGCGGTGGTGCTGGGCGTGAAGTATTTTCTGATGGGGCAGATGCCGACTTTGTTGAACACGTTCTCGATTGCGTCAGTATGGCTCTTGCGTCCGATGAATACCTTGAAGTTACCTTCTATGTAGTCGCTCATGCGGCCTACCATGTCGTCCTCGCGTATTCCTATCGAGTCGTTGTCGCCGAAAGACTGGGAGAGGGAGGCGTAAATGGTCTCGATCTCCTCGATCTGCACTTTGGATTCGGCCATGTCCTTGAGTGCGGCAATGGTCTCCTCGCTTATCTCGGAACTTGCATCGATCTCCATGGATGCTTCAGCTGTCACTTCGCGGATATAGTATTTGGGATATCCGACGACTGCCTGCTCGATCTTGATGTCGAGGTCGGTCTCGGCCTTCGAGACGAGGCCCCTGATCACTTCTGCGGCGTTTCTCGGATTCTGGACACTACCGCGGTTGACGCCTGCCGAAGGGGCGCTCTCGTGGAATACAATGTCAATGTTCCCCATATCCGTCTTGGCTACGGTGAGCGAGGTCCGGGTGGTGCCCAGATCGATTGCCACTATATATCTTTCAGTTTCCATATATGTATTTATAATTATTTCTTGCAGATTATCCTGTCTTCGAACTTTACGTTCACTGTACTGTAGTATCCGGGGTCCTTCGAGGGAGCAACGGCCGTGTAGTAGAGCTTTATCCGGTGGAGCTTCCCGTCGATGTCGACCGGCTGGCCGATGAGGAACCTTTCCTTGCCGCTGCGGGGGATAAGCGTCACTTCGCCGTTCGACTCGACATGGATCTGGACGAAGAAATATCTCCATTCGCGGTCGTCCGAGAGCCTGTCGGTAAGGGCCGTCATGCTGTTGACCCAGGCCTTGTCCTTCTCGGATACGGGCTCGCCGTTGATTCCGGCCGACGGGTCGAGCGGAAGCTCGCCGTCAATGACCGGAACATGGGCTGCAGCCCTTCTCTGGAGGGGGAAGAGGTAGCCGTCCCTGTCGGCATAGAAGCCTCTGGACGGTGTCTGGAAGCGTATTACGGGGCGACGCTCGCTGACCATTACATGGAGGGCGGAGTCGAGCCCGACAAAGGCTTCGCAATTCTTTACGGCGCTCCTCTTGAGGACCGTCGTCTCGACCTTGCGGAGGTCGATATCCGTTATAGGAGTCCCGACATAGCCGCCAAGGTCGCTGTCGAGCCAGGCCTTGACGTCGGCGGGAGTTATGAATACGGTCTTCGAGCTGTCAACTATCTTCACCTCAAGCCCGCGGCAGCGGATGGCGGCGCGGTCGCTTTGCGCCTGTCTGTAGGACAGGACGACAAGCGCCGCGAGCAGGAGCGCGCCGATGGCTATGAGTATGTAGCTGAAGACTTTTTTCATTTCCTGTTCTTGAGCATTTCAGTTATGGGGCCGATGAAACGGTCTATGTTGCCGGCTCCGAAGGTTATGAGGGTGTCGATATCCTCCTTCTCGAGAACTTCCATGAGTTCCTCCTTGCGGATGAGCATCTTCTCGGGGGCGGTCACGTCCTTGAAGATTATATCGGAAGTCACTCCGGGGATAGGCTCTTCACGTGCGGGATAGATGTCGAGGAGGATGAGCTTGTCAACTCCCGAGAGAGCCTTTGCGAACTCTTCTGCGAAGTCCCTCGTGCGGGTATAGAGGTGGGGCTGGAATACGGCGGTGAGTTTCCTTCCGGGGAAGATGTTCCTCATCGAGCTGATGGCAGCCGATATTTCGTTGGGATGGTGGGCATAATCGTCGATGTAGGCGCATGCGGGCACATTGTAGTGGATGTCGAAGCGGCGCTTGACGCCGGTGAAGGTGCCTATCGCCTCACGGATTGCCGAAGGGGCTACGCCGTAGGTGAGGGCAATCGCGGCGGCTGCGATCGAGTTCTCGACATTGACCCAACCGGGTACTCCGCAGCGAACGTCGGAGAGGCGTCCCTTGGGATGGACGAGGTCGAAGGTCAGGTATCCGCAGTTGTCGAGGCGTATGTTCTCGCCATGGAAGTCGGCGCGCAGATCATCGTATGCGTATCTCAGTATCTTTGCCTTGGTGTCTTCGGGACCGATAGGGAGGCCGTACTTGGTTATGACGACTTTCCTGACCTGGGATGCGAAGGCCTTGAAGGCCTCATGGACATGGGCGATGTCTCCGTAGATGTCGAGATGGTCCGCATCCATTGCAGTTATCACGGCTATCTCCGGGAAGAGCTGGAGGAAGGAGCGGTCGAACTCGTCGGCTTCGGCGACTATCGTCGGGGTCTCGCTGATAAGGAGGTTCGTATTGTAGTTCTTGCTTATGCCTCCGAGGAAGGCCGAACATCCTTCGCCGCTTTCGGTCAGTATGTGGGCAAGGAGAGTCGAGGTGGTCGTCTTGCCATGGGTGCCGGATACGGCGAGGCATTTCTGGCCGTCAGCTATCTCTCCGAGCATCCTTGAACGCTTGATGACCCTGTAGCCTTTCTCGCGTACATAGACAAGCTCACCGAGGTCTGCGGGGATAGCGGGAGTATAGACGACAAGTGTCTCCTCCACGCTTGAAGGAATATAGGAGATGTCGTCTGTATAGTGGACGAGGATGCCCTCGCTCTCGAGTTCATGCGTCAGGTCGGAAGGGGTCCTGTCATATCCTCCGACAACAAATCCCTTGGCCTTGTAATAACGTGCAATGGCGCTCATGCCGATACCGCCAATGCCTATGAAATAAACGTTCCTTAACATCTTACTTTACAAGTTTATATACCTCGTCGGCTATTGTAGCTGCCGCGTCGGGAAGGGCGAGGAGGGCTACGTTCCTTTCAATTTCACTTATCTTTCCGGGGTTCGCGAGAAGGGCGCATGCCTCGGCGAGGAGCTTTTCGGGAGCTTCCGCGTCAGTGACTATCATGCCGGCATCCTTCCTCACGAGAGCCATCGCGTTGTGGGTCTGGTGGTCTTCGGTGACGTTGGGCGAGGGAACGAAGATCGCGGCCTTATGGGCTGCGCAGATCTCGGAAATCGAGCTCGCGCCGCTCCTGGATATGATGACGTCAGCCGCGGCATACGCAAGGTCCATGCGGGCGATGAAGTCGCTGTGGTGGATGAACTTTATCCTCTCGGGATATTTTTCTGCGGCTTCGGCCATGAAGGCGTCCACGGACGACTTGTAGTACTTGCCGCACTGCCAGAGCACTTCGATGTCCTCTCCGCCCGGGCAGCCGTTCTCTATCCATTTCTCCATAGAGACGTTGAGGGTGCGGCTTCCGAGGCTGCCGCCGACAATGAGAAGATGTTTCCTGTCGGGGTCGAGACCGTAGAAGGAGATGCCTTCAGCCTTCATTTCAGGCGTCGCGGGGACAATCGAGCTTCTTATAGGGTTGCCGGTAAGGACTATCCTGTCGGCAGGGAAGAACCTCTCCATTCCTTCGTACGCGACGCATATCTTTCCGGCCTTGCGGCCGAGGATCTTGTTGGCAAGTCCGGCAAATCCGTTCTGCTCCTGGATGAGCGTCGGGACACCGCACATCTCAGCGGCCCAGAGAAGGGGGGCGCTGCAGTATCCGCCTACGCCTACGGCAATGTCAGGCTTGAACTCCTTGATGAGCTTGCGGGCTTTCGATATGGCCTTCACGTACTTGAATGGAAGGGCGAGGTTGCTCGGGCTCAGGCTTCTCTTGAGCCCGGCGATGTCGAGGCCCATGATCTCATATCCTGCGGCGGGGACTTTCTCCATCTCCATCCTGCCGTTGGCACCTACGAATTTTATTTCTGTCTCAGGATTGAGCTCCTTGAGCTTGTTGGCTATTGAAAGGGCGGGGAAGATGTGTCCACCTGTTCCGCCTCCGCTGATTATCACTCTTAGTTTCTTGTATTCCATATCTGTTATAAGTTTATCTCGTCATAGAATTCATTGTCTTCTTCGAGGAGACGGTCGTCGAGTTCCCCAAGGTCGCTGAGGCTTTCGCCTACTTCCGCTTCCTCGCGGGCCCTTCTTTCCGCCCTCTCCACGTTCTGCTTTGAGAACTTGCTGATGCCAAGGAGTATTCCGAAGGCGAGGGAGAACATTATGAAGGCTCCCTTTCCGTCGGAGATGAGTGGCAGGGTCTGGCCCGTCATGGGCATGAGGCCGACGTTCACAAGGATGTGCATGAGGGCCTGGCCGCTGATGAGGACGCAGTAGCCTCCTACGACCGTCCTCGCGTACACGCCCTCGCAGTTGTCAGCTATTATGCTTCCGCGGGCGAGCAGGCTTCCGAAGAGGATTATTATGAGCAGTGCTCCCCATATTCCGTATTCCTCACATATGAAGCTGAACATGTAGTCACCGAATATCTGGGGCACGATGTATTTCTGGGTGCTGTTGCCGGCTCCCTTGCCGAAGAGGCCTCCTTCGTGGATGGCTATCTGGGCGGCACCTGTCTGGAGGTTGTCGTCGATAAGGCCGCGCCACTCGGCGGAGCCTCGCGGCAGCTGGCTCAGCGCGGTCTCGAAATCGAGGTCCTTGTTGTGGTCGGAGACTCGGCTTATAAGGGTGTCGATACGCAGACTGCTGAATATCTTCCCATTGCTGACATAGTTGAGCATGTATCCGCCTACAATCGCACCTGCGCCGACAAGGGCGAGAAGCACCGCCTTCCTGGCGGGGAACCCGCCGATGAGAAGGCATGAGAACATCACGAGGGCGCAAATGAAGAGGCTCGAGTTGGAGCCCGCGATCAGCAGGAGCAGGCAGATGATGCCTATGGGAATGTAGATGTAGAAGGAGTGGCGGATGAAGTCGTTGTCCATCCATCCCCATCTCTCGGGGTTCTTCGCGATGAGCCTGTTGAGCATGCCGGTCTTCTCCTCGGAACAGGCCTGGACGGCCCAGCCGATGTAGGGTACCATCAATACCTTAACAACTTCGAATACGGCTATCTGGAAGCCGAAGAAGTTGATGAAGCGGTATGCACCGTTTATGTTGAGGGCCCTGATACGGCCGCCGAGTATGCTGAAATGGGATATGAGTGCAATCAGCAGTAATGCCGACACTATGAACCCTATCTGGGATACGACCCTGTAGACAGTGATGTTCGGTATCTTGTAGCATACGAACATCAGCAGGAGCCCGCCGGCCACGACTACGAGCTGCTCGAGGAAGATCGACATGCGGGATGTGTTCTCCGTAACGAGGGTCGAGGTCGAAGAGAATATGGCAAGCACACTCATCATCATAAGTCCGAGTATGATGATGAGCAGTACCTTGTCCGCCTTTATGCGGTCAAGGAAGTTAAGTGCGCTCCTGTTGTTCTCTTCCATTGTTTGAAACTGTCTTTAAAGGTTCCTTACAGCCTCCTTGAACTGGCGGCCTCTGTCCTCATAGCGCGTGAAGAGGTCGAAGCTTGCGCAGCAGGGGGAGAGGAGGACGGTGTCGCCGGCTTTGGCGAAGGCGGCGGAAGCCTTGACGGCGTCAGCTGCGGAAAGCGTGTCCACCATGTTCTCCTTGCCGACTATCTTCTCGAATGCGGCATGTATCTTCTCGTTGTGTACGCCGAGGCATACGATAGCCTTGACTTTGTCCTTGACGAGGCCTTCGAGCACGCTGTAGTCATTGCCCTTGTCCTTGCCGCCGACTATCCATACGACGGGAGTCGTCTGGCACTCGAGGGCGTACCAGGCAGCATCGACATTGGTCGCCTTGGAGTCGTTGATATACATAACGTCACCTATCGAGAGGACTTTCTCGAGCCTGTGCTCGACGGGCTGGAAGGAGGCGAGGCTCTTGCGGATGGTCTCGTTGCGTACGTTCATGACCTTGCCCGCAAGGGCTGCGGCCATGGAGTTGTAGACGTTGTGCTTGCCGGCGAGGGCGAGCTCCTGGAGGTAGACGTCGCACTGGTCGTCTCCGACGCGGATTATCATCCTGTCGTCCTTGATGAAGGCGCCTTGGGAGAGGTCTGTCTCCTTCTGGCTGAAGGGGAGTTTCTTGGCCTTGATGAGGATCTGGTCGAGGTTGCCTATCGTGATCTCGTCGTCCGAACAGAATATGAAGCAGTCGTCTTCGTTCATGTTGCGCGTGATGCGGAATTTCGCCTTCACGTAGTTCTCCATCTTGTTGTCGTAACGGTCGAGATGGTCGGGAGTGATGTTCGTGATGATGGCGATGTCGGCCTTGAAGTCGTACATGTTGTCAAGCTGGAAGCTCGAGAGCTCGAGGACATAGTAGTCGAAGGACTCCGTAGCGACCTGGTAGGCGTAGCTCCTGCCGATGTTGCCGCCGAGGCCTACGTTGAGGCCGGCCTGCTGGAGGAGGTAGTAGATGAGGGAAGTCGTAGTGGTCTTTCCATTGCTGCCGGTGATGCAGATCTTCTTCGCCTTGTCGTAACGGCCGGCGAACTCTATCTCGGAGATGATGTGGATGCCCTTGTCCTCGATCTTGCGGATCATGGGAGCCGTAAGGGGAATGCCGGGGCTCTTGATGACCTCGTCTGCGTTCAGGACGAGGTCTTCTGTATGACCGCCCATCTCGAAGGGAATGTCCCATTCATTGAGCATCTGTACATATTTGTCGGCAATGTTGCCATTGTCGGAGAGGAAAACTTCGAATCCTTTCTTCTTTGCGAGTACGGCGGAACCAACTCCCGATTCACCGCCGCCGAGTACGACTATTCTTGACATATATTGTGCTGTGTTTTATTATCTGAGTTTCAAAAGGGCGATCGAGAGGACTGCGAGGAGGATGCCGATGATCCAGAACCTTGCGACTATCTTGGCCTCGGGGATTGCACGTACGGGTTTCTTGATGAGGGCCTCGATACCTTCCTTCTGGTAGTGGTGGTGGAGGGGAGTCATCTTGAAAATCCTTCGGCCTTCGCCGTATTTCTTCTTCGTGTGTTTGAAGTAGCTGCGCTGGAGGATTACCGAAAGGGCTTCGACGAAGAAGATTCCGCAGAGGAGGGGAAGGAGAAGCTCTTTCCTCATGAGGACTGCGGCTACGCCGATTATTCCTCCGAGGGCGAGGCTTCCGGTGTCACCCATGAATACCTGGGCGGGGAAGCAGTTGTACCAGAGGAAGCCGAGCAGCGCTCCGAGCAGGGCTGCGAGGAACACTGCCATCTCGCCGCTGCCGGGAATGTACATGATATTGAGGTATGCGGCGTTGTTGATGTTGCCGGAGAGGTAGCCGAAGATACCGAGGACGACGGCGACGATTGCGCTCGTTCCGGTCGAGAGGCCGTCCATGCCGTCAGTGAGGTTCACGCTGTTGGAGCATGCCGTTATGACGATGACTATCATTATTACGTAGATGGCCCATGTGCAGTAGACTCCGAACTGGCCCTTGAAGGGGGAGAGCCATGCGTAATCGAATTCGTTCGATTTGACGAATGGGATAGTCGTAGTGAGGGTGTCGGTGTCGATCGAGGGGCTGAGGCAGACGGTGAAGGCGATGCCGAAGCCGATGATGATCTGGCCGATGAGCTTTGCCTTTTCGCTGAGGCCGTTCTTGTCGTGCTTGAAGACCTTGATGTAGTCATCGATGAATCCGAGTCCTCCGAACCACAGGGTGGTGATGAGGAGGAGGATTATGTAGATGTTCGTCAGGTTGCAGAAGAGGAGGACGCCTGCGAGGAGGGCGATGATTATGATCATGCCGCCCATGGTCGGGGTGCCGGTCTTCTGCATCTGGCCCTCGAGACCGAGGTCACGGATGGTCTCGCCTATCTGCTTTTTCTGGAGGGCGTCGATTATCTTGCGTCCTGCGACAAGGGCCACGATGAGCGAGGTGAGGCTCGCCATGATTGCCCTGAATGAGAGGTACGACATAAGGCCCTGGCCGGGTATGTCGAAATCCTTGAGTGCTTCGAAAAGATGGTACAGCATGTTACTTTATCTCCCTGAAT
>JAKSJS010000059.1 GCA_024398155.1 Bacteroidales bacterium
ACAACCTCGGGACGTGGCTGAGGCGCGGAGCATGCGCGAGCTGGACGTCCTATTGGGACAGGGCTCTCCACCCCGAAAATTGGGAACTCGGCGAGCTCCTGAGAGAGGGGATCGACGCCCCGTGCTGGGGTTTCGCCGAGTGGAATATCGGCACTGAAAAGACAGAAAAGGAATGGCTGAATGCCCTTACAAACAGTCTCACTTTCCCCAAAGTCCGCTTCATTACGCTCTTCAATTACGACCTTGTAATCGGTCCCGATGGGACACCCTATGACCCTGCGGTGAACGCAATCAAGTCCATCCAGACGATAGAACCTTAAAATTTGCTCTGGCATTTTTTAAGGTTTTTTTATCAATTCTCCTCTACCAGAAGTCTTTTTTTGACTCTAACTTTGTCGTTATTACAAGTAATAAACTGATAACCGACATAATTTAGAGCCACATAATCAAATTTTGATATAATCCTGTCAGCAATCAATATTCAAAAATCAATAATCAAAATTCAAATCATTTAACTCAACCGATCTATGTTCAAAATCAAGTCATCGTTTGCCGGAAAGGTCCTGGTCGTAGCTCTCGCTGCGTTCCTCGGTCTTGCTCCGGCTTCCGTATCGGCTTATGCCCAGAGCGGACGCGAACTCTCCGGAGTCGTCGCTGACGCCCACGGCGAGCCGATAGTCGGTGCCGCGGTTCTCATCAAGGGAACAAGCAGCGGTACGATAACTGATGTCGACGGACACTTCGAGCTCAAGCTCAAGTCTTCCGACGACATAGCGATGGAGATCTCCTGTCTCGGCTACAAGACCAAGTACATGAAGGCCTCCCAGATTATGTCCTCCGGCAAGATCGTTCTCGATGAGGATTTCACAACCCTTGACGAGACGGTAGTCGTCGGATACGGTACGATGAAGAAGGCCTCCCTGACCGGAGCCGTCGCCTCCGTATCGTCCAAAGCCATCAAGGAGACCAAGAGCGACAACGTCGTCAACATGCTCTCCGGAAAGATGGCCGGTGTCCGTGTCGTCCAGACCTCCGGCGAGCCCGGCGCCTTCGCCTCCAGCGTCCGTATCCGCGGCATGGGCCAGCCCCTCATCATCATCGACGGCGTTCCCCGCGACAACATGGAGCGTCTCGACGCCAATGAGATCGAGTCCATCTCGACCCTCAAGGACGGTGCCGCCGCAATCTACGGTATGAGGGCCTCCAACGGTGTCATCCTCATCACTACCAAGAAAGGTGAGGCCGGCCAGTCCCATATCGAATATGAAGGCTACGGCGGATTCTCGACCCCTATCAACACTCCCGACGGTCTGAACGCCTGGCAGTTCATGGAGATCACCAACGAGAACAACATCATGAGGGGTTCAATGCCTTACGGCCAGTTCATCTACTCCCAGGAGCTTATCGAAAAGTACAAGAGCGGCGCCAAGGTCGGTACCGACTGGTGGAGGATCAACAATAACAACTACTCTCCCCAGACGTCCCACCAGCTCTCCATTTCCGGAGGCAACGACCGCGTCCAGTACTTCTCCAACTTCGCCTACATGAAACAGCAAGGTGTCTTCTCGACCGGAGACCTCAACTACCAGCGTTTCAACCTGAGGACCAACCTCAGCGCGAAGATCACTGACAACCTCAAGGCCGACATCCTCCTCAACGGCATGATGGATGAGAAGAACAGCCCCTACCACGGTACGGAAGTGTTCTACCGTACGGCGTGGACCGAGAAACCGGTCGACGCCGCGTTCGCGAACTATACGAGACCCTACATGCAGAACGTCTCCCAGGGCTACAACCCTCTCGCTATCACCGACTCCGACGTCGTCGGCTACAAGAAGAACCACCAGAAGCTCTTCCAGGCGACTGCGGCCCTTACTTGGAACATCCCCTGGGTCCAGGGCCTCTCTGTAAAGGGATCCTACTCCTACGACTACACCAACTGGGAGGACAAGGAACTCTGCCGTTCCTACTCTCTCTATACCTATAAGCTCGAGACCAACGAGTTCGTCGAGTCCAAGTACGGCGGTAAGGAGGACAACCCCGACCTCAACTCCGTAAGACGCTGGACCCGCTTCAGCCAGAACCAGCGCCTCCAGGCCAGCAGCTGCTTTGACAATACCTTCGCCGAGGTGCACCACGTCTCCGTCCTTGCCCTCTACGAGCAGCAGACGACCGACATGGACAACTTCTACGCTCTGCGCTATATCGCGATGACTTCCCTCGAGGAACTCTCCAACGGTATTTCAGAGGGCCAGGTAGGCTACATGGACAAGAGCTACTACTCCAGCGGAGTACGTCCCGCCGACCAGTCCGGTCTCTGGAAGATCGCTTCCAAGTCCGTTGTCGGAAGACTCAATTACGACTATGCAAGCAAGTATATGGTAGAGTTCGCCTTCCGTTATGACGGCTCCTCCAAATTCGCCAAAGGCCATCAGTGGGGCTTCTTCCCTTCGGTTTCCGCCGGTTGGAGGATCTCCGAGGAGCCCTGGCTCAAGAACAGCGCAAGCTTCATAGACAACCTCAAGCTCCGTGCATCCTATGGTGAGGCCGGTGACGACTCGACCGCCAACTTCCAGTTCATCGAAGGTTACTCCTACGGTGCCGGTTCGGTCGACTGGTGGCCCCTTATCTGGGACGGCCAGGACCAGCCCATCGTATCCCTCCTCGCTACTCCCAACGTCAACCTGACCTGGATGAGGACCAAGACCCTCAACGTCGGTATCGACGGCGACATGTGGAACGGCCTTCTCGGATTCGAGTTCGATATTTTCCAAAGAATGAGGACCGGTATCCCCGCCACGAAGAACGTCTCGATTCCCGACTGGCTCGGCCAGAGCCTCGCCCAGGAGAACCTCAACAGTGACCGTACCCGCGGCTTCGAGTTCACTCTCCGCCACAGGAACAGAGTAGGGGAGTTCGAGTACGGCATCACAGGCAACATGGCCTTCTCCCGTACTATGAACAGGTACGTCGAGTCCACCGATTACGGTACCCAGTGGCTCAACTGGAAGAACAGCTCCATCAACCGCTACAACGATATCTGGTGGGGTTATGACTATGCCGGCCAGTTCCAGAGCTACGACCAGATCTTCGGCTGGGCCAACATGGACAACCTCGGCAACTCCGAGCTCAAGCCCGGTGACTACGCCTATGAGGATTGGAACGGTGACGGTATCATCGACGGCAACGACTCCCACCCGATCACCTTCGGCGCCCAGTCCACCCCCGTCCTCTACTACGGTTTCACGATCGATCTCAACTGGAAGGGAATAGACTTCGCCGCCGTATTCCAGGGCGGTGCCTTCAACCAGGTCAAGTATGACTGGTACCTCGCCACTCCCTTCATCTATGATAAGAACGGTCCCAACTTCTTCTACGACCGCTGGCACATGGCCGACCCCGCTGCGGATCCCAAGGACCCGAGAACTGAGTGGGTACCCGGCTATCTCCCGACGACAAGCCAGAGCTCCAATGCTATGGCCCTCAATACTGCAACCTCCGCGGCTTCCCTCCACAACGCAAGCTACCTCCGACTCAAATCCATCGAGCTCGGCTATACGCTTCCCAAGTCCTGGACAAGCAAGATCAGGATGCAGTCCCTCCGCATTTTCGCGAATGCCTACAACCTCCTTACCCTCACCGGGCTCAAGTATCTCGACCCCGAGCATCCTTCCTCCGGCTATGGTACAACCTATCCTCTTATCATGACCTGCAACTTCGGTGTCAACGTTAAATTCTAGGAGAGAAGAGATATGAAAAAGATATTATCATCAATTATAGCCCTTGCAACCCTTGTTTCGGTTGCCCCTTCCTGCGTTGACCTCAACATCCAGCCTACCGACAACCTCCGCTCCGACCAGGTTTACTCGAGCGAGGTCGGTGTCAGCGCAGCCCTTGCGACCCTTTATTCCTATCTTCCTATCGGAACTTGGCACATGGACCTCTGGCACGGTGTGAACGGTGACTCCGGCGCTCCTTTCGCAATCTGGAACAACCCCAGCGTCGCGACCGGTGAGTGCCAGGTAATCCCTCTCCGTGTAGCCCTTGCTCCCAAAGAGGTCAACGGCGGCATGCTCTCATGGTGGGACTACGGCCGCATCCGCTTCACCAACCTTACTATCCAGGGCCTTATCGACAACGAGGCTGCCTTCACCGGCCTTGAGGCTTCATACAAGCACTGGCTCGGCGAGGCCTACTTCTGCCGCGCCTTCCAGTATTATGCAATGGTTAGAAGCTACGGCGGCGTTCCCATCGTAAAGGATGCTCCCAGCTATGTCGACCTCTCCGACGAGGAACTCCTCCTTCCCCGCAGCACCGAGGCTGAATGCTGGGACTTCATAGCCGAAGACCTTGACAAGGCCATCGAGCTTCTCGGCCCCACTTCCTTCGCCAACGGCCGCGTGAACAAGTATGTCGCCGCAGCCTTCAAGTCCCGCGCGATGCTTTATGCCGCGAGCGTCGCCAAGTTCGGCAACGTCCAGCTTGACGGACTCGCCGGAATTCCCTCCGACCAGGCCCAGAAGTACTACGCCCTTGCTTACTCTGCAGCATGCAAGGCCATGGACAACGGCGGCCAGTACGCCCTCTACGACAAATATGACGACGGAACGAAAGCCGGCAAGATCCGCAACTTCTGGCAGATCTTCCTCGACGAGTCCGCCGCCAACAAGGAGAAGATGTTCATCAAGGAATACTGCATGACCAGCGCCTCCACACGTCCCGAGAACTGGACTGTCCAGCAGATGCCTTACCACTATTCCCAGATCACCGACTCCGGCGAGCTTTCCGTAACGACCGAGTGGATCGACCTCTTCGACGATGAGAACGGCGAGCCCTTCAGTCTCGAGAAGCTCTGCGGAACCGAGGAGAATCCTGTCCGCTACAACAAGCGTGAGGACCTCTTCGCCACCGCCCAGGCCCGTTTCCTTGCTTCCGTGCTCGTTCCGGGCTCCAACATTCCCGATGTCTTCGAGGCTGACGGCGCGACTCCCGCAGTCTTCGATGTCCGCAAGGGTATCTATGAGTCCTATCCCGACGGCGTTCTCCACGAGTCCGCCTCCTTCGACGAGTCCTTCAACGGCATGCCCGTCCAGGGATGGTGCGGCATGGGTTCCCAGATGACCAACGGCAACGGCTGCTGCGTATGGAAATACGTCAACCCTTACGGAACCGCCAACTGGTGGGCCGGTGACGTCGACTGGATCGAGATGCGCTACGCCGAGGTCCTCCTCAACAAGGCCGAGGCTGCCATCAACCTCATCGGCAAGGAAGTCGACGGCAAGACTGTCGCCATGGCTGACGCCCTCGAGCCGATCAATGCAATCCGCAAGAGAGCCGGCACGACCGAACTCACCGAAATCGATGAGGCGAAGATCATGAACGAACGCCGCTGCGAGCTCGCTTTCGAGAACCGTACATTCTGGGATCTCAAGCGCTGGAGAAAGTTCGAGGACACGATCCAGAACAAGACCTTCCATGCTCTCTATCCCTATTATGTATATGACGAGGGCAAGTACATCTTCAAACTTCACGAGAGAAGCGAGATACGCTACACTTATGAGGCCAAGGCCTACTATGCACCTATTTCCGCTTCCGTCATCGCAAAGAGCAACGGAGCAATAGTCCAGAATCCCGGCCATTAATTGATATGAAGACAATGAAAAAGATAGCATCAACCTTATTTATCCTTGCCGCTCTCGCGCTGGCGGTATCTTCCTGGAAGCCCGATACCCATGCCCTCACCGACGGATGGCTCCACGGCAAGCTCATAACCCCTGACGGCGGGACTCTCATAACAGAGCAGCCCAACGGCTTCCAGATAAGGCTCAACGAGATCGTAAAGGGTGAGATATCCACTCTTCCCCAGGACTTCTGGGGCAAGGCCGACGGTACCTTCAACAACACCAAGATCTTCAGGGGCTCTTACGTAGTCCAGCCCATCAACGGAGCCTTCCTCCCCGTCGATCCCGTTGAGATCGACATCGATTCCAATACCGAGATCGACTTCGAGGTGACCCCCAACTGCACGATCGACGCCGACGTCACAAACAGCGGCAGGGACCTTGTAGCCCGCTACAGGATCACAAAGGATCCCGATGCCGGCAAGATTACCAAAGCCCGCGTCCTCGTCTCCAAGTGGAACCCCAATGTCGGCATGAACCATATCGACAAGGAAGTCGTACGCGACCTCGACGGCATAGATGATACGGTTATCCAGAAGACCTTGTACACCGACACGATACTCGACCTTTTCGAGGTCGGCGTAACCTACTATGTAAGGATAGCCGCCCTTTGCGAGAACGCCGCCGGACGCTACAATTTCAGCGAGACCTTTGTACTTGAAATGTAAAACAGAAGAAACGAAAGAAATATGAAACACATAAACATTCTCATAGCCGCTTCCATAGCGCTTCTCGTTTCTGCCTCATGCAACGAGCCTTACGACCCGATCGGACCCAACCGTCCCTCTCCTGTCCTTCTGCTCTCCCAGCTCAACTTCGGCTTCGAAGCTGCCGGCGGCGAGTGCTCTGCGACTATCTCCACCAATGCCGAGGAGGTTACTGTCGACAGGACTCCCGACTGGGTTTCCGCGACAATCAACGAAGACAACACCGGAGTGACTTTCGTCGCCGCCCCCAACACTACCGACAAGGTCCGCACCGGCGTCGTCACCCTTACCTGCGCCTCAGGCGACAACATGGCTTCCCAGTACGTGAAGTTCGCCCAGGGACGTAAAGGGGAGAAGTTCCTCTATGTTCCCTTCGCCGGCAAGACTCTCCCTAATGAGATGACCTGCGATGATGAGACCCTTCCTCACCTTGCTACCGGCAACGGATACGTCTCGATAACCGCCGAGGGCGATCCCGGTTACCTCTATTCGACCAAACTCCTTCTCGACAACGAAAAGGCTTTCTCAGCAACAGTCGATGTCAAGATGAACGGAGGCGAGGGCGGAGCAAAACTCTACCGTGTCAACGGCGACCAGCTCGGCGACATAGAGATATACTTCGGCGACAACGCGTCCCGCGACACCGGCGGAATCTGGGGCAAGCAGGGCGAGACCTGGTGCGCAATGGATGACGGCACTATCGGCGGCTTGGCCGGTAAGGTCGGCTCCGGTGCCATACCCGGCAACCAGACCGAAGAAGTCTTCAAGATTCCCGCTGCCGACGACCGCGACGACTGGTGGAGGCTTTCCATAACCCATGAGGCCAGAAGCTGCGACTACATAGTCGGGATCTATACCCTCAAGACCTTCCTCGGAGAGACCTCTCCCTATCTCTGCCATTACGCGCGCAAGTTCGAGGCTCTCGCCAACTGTTCCAATCAGAAAGGCTCCTTCTCTCTTTGGGGAAGGAACTTCGAGACCCAGTTCAAGAACCTCATGATCTCCTACCAGGAATAATTCAATACTAACACATTATTAATATTCATTTCAATTATGAAAAAAATCCTTTCTATCGCTATGATTGCGGCTATGGTAATGGCCGTATCATGTACAGATCCCGAGAACTCCGGCAACGGAGGTAAAGGAGGTTCCAAGACCGTCTCTGTAGAGGCTACCCAGCCTGCTGTCGACGGCGTCCAGGCCGCCTGGGCCGCCGGCGCGGAGATCGCCGCCTTCGCAAACAACAACCTCTACGCGATCAAAGGCGCAGGTGAGGGAAGTTCCGTTAAGTTTGAGGGCGACGCCGAGAAGGCCACTGCCGTCTATCTCCTTACTCCCTATGACGCCAATGCTACCGCTGAGGGCAATGTAATCACTACCAGCTTCCCCGAGATCCAGGAAGCCGTAGCCGGCGGCGTATCCGCTGACGCCCTCGTCGCTGTCGCCGAGGCCATCGACGGCAAGGCCGACTTCAAGGCCGCTTCCGGACTCCTCAAGTTCGAGATCAACACAAGCTACAACATCAAGAGCGTAGCAATCACTTCCAAGGGTGGCGAGAAGGTCGCTGGTTCTGCGAAGATTACAGTAGCCTCAACCCCCAAGGTATCCGTCGTTGACGGTGTCGCTACAATCACCGTAGTTCCCGCTGTCGACATGATCGCCAACGGAACCTACTATGCCGCTGTCATCCCCCAGACCTATGTCGACGGTTTCGAGGTTGCCATGACCGATGAGTTCGGCCGTGTCGCCAAGATCACTACCACCGACTTCCTCAAGGTATCCGCCGGCAAGTCCATCGACCTCGGCAACATCACTGAAGGCCTCGAGTTCAAGGTTCCCCAGCTCACCCAGAGCCCTTGGGACCTCTATGCAAAGGGTAACGGCGAGACTGTCAGCACGACTCTCTCCGCCAATGTAAAGAGCGTAACCAAGGTTGACGCTCCTTCCTACATCACTGTAAAGATCGAGGGCACTACCCTAAGCGCCACTTTTGCCGCTACCGACCTCGCTGACGATATCCGCTTCGGCAAGATCTACGCTGAAGTCGTAACCGACGAAGGCCCCGCTACTATTACCATTCTTACCGCACAGGCCTTCAAGGGTGGTATCTGCTTCTTCGACAGCCTTACGAGCCCCGAGCTCGATGCCAATTGGAAAGGCAACGGCGCTGTAGGCCGTGGTGACTGGAAGTATGGTGACGGCTATCTTGAGATAACCGGTACCGGTGAAGTATATGACAACTATGCGGCTCTCTACCAGGGTCAGAAGTTCGACTGGGGCCGTTACAATTCCGCCGGTGACGGAATCAAACACTTCATCATGGTTACTGACGTCTGCATGGACGGTGGCTGCGGTGGTCCTATCCTCTTCAACAAGCATGGTTATGACGGCACTTATGACTTCACATCCGAACAGAACTATCTCGTATTCGTAGCCGGAACCGTCGGTGCTGACGGTATCGGATACTATGTCGCCAACTGTGGTTCTTTCAACGCAATGGACAGTGCTGCTGCTCCCGCAAACTGGGATGAGGTTTCCTCCTGGGCTCGCGTAGAGATCGGAAACTTCTCAAGGAAGGAAGGTGACGATGTCAAAACCGATTGGGTAAACAAGGGCCTCTTCTCCCTCAAGGAGGATGCTGACGGTGTACTCCAGAAATACGAGTATCTCCATGGCGGTGCAATGTGGTGGTGGAATGACAGCCCCAACATGGACAACACTCCCGGCTACTGCGGTGTCTTCGCCAAGGATACTACTCCTACCAAGTTCAAGAACTTCTGTATCGCTGTAGGCGAGAAGTCTATTGCTGAAGAATAATCAATAACCTTAATTCTATACACTAACAATGAAAAAAAGTCTTTATTTCCTTATGGCCCTTGCCGCCCTGGCAATGAGCTGTAACAAGGTCGAAGAGCCCAAGGCTCCCGTAGAGCCCGTTGTAGAGGAAGGCGTACCCTTCTCCTTCTGCGCAGGCTTCGTCTCCAAGACTGTGAATGACGGCCTCTCCACCAAGTGGGTGGCCGGAGACCAGGTATCTCTCTTCAACGCTGCTGCCGGCGAGGCTTTCGCCGCTAACGGCGCCTTCTCTATTGCCGAGGCTGACCTCGCTGACAACAAATTCACCGGTCTTCTCGCTGCCGAGCTTACTGCCGACGCTTATGACTGGGCTGCTGTCTATCCCTATGCAGAGGCCAACACCTCCCTTGCAGCTCTCGCTCTCGAGATCGGTGCTCCCGCTGTAACTGTAGCTGCTGATGCCAAGACCCTCCTCGCCGGCGAGACCCTTCCTCTCTCCGGCACGACCGCCGGTGTCGCCAAGGATGAGGCTGTCGCCATCCAGCGCAGCCAC
>JAKSJS010000006.1 GCA_024398155.1 Bacteroidales bacterium
TCGAACCCACGACCCCGAGATTACAAATCACGTGCTCTGGCCAACTGAGCTACATCGGCAGTCTTGCCTTCCCCTCAAGTCATCTTTCAAAAGGGATTGCAAAGATAGATATAAAATCTAAATCAACAAATGTTTTTCATTTTTTTATTGAAATCGACGCAATAAGTTGCGATAATTTATCGACAGAGAGGCCTTGAGAGTCCCGGAGCTCCTCCTGTGTACCCTGGGTCACGAAGCTGTCCCCTACTCCGACAGGCACTACACGGACGGCAAGGCCCCGGGCCGAGACGATCTCGCTCACTGCACCGAAGAGGCCTCCGGCGACAGTGCCGTCCTCGACGGTCACTACTGTCGTACAGGAGGCGAGGACCTCGTCCACTATCGACATGTCGAGAGGCTTCAGATACCTCATATTATACACGCGCGCGGAAAGGCCGGAGCGGCGGACAGCCTCAAGGGCGTCCGCGGCGAAGGGCCCGAGCGCGAGTATCGCGACAGGAGCGTCCGAGCCGGGCGTAAGCAGGACTCCGCGGCCGGGCTCGAGTATCGAGAAGTCTCCGGAACGCCAGTCCAAGCCGCGTCCGTAACCGCGGGGATAGCGTATGATGAAGGGGCCTTCAGCAGCTTTGGAGGCCGTGTACATCATGTCGCGGAGCTCCGTCTCGTCGGCCGGAACGGCTATTGTGACATTCGGGATGGGGCGGTATGCGGCAAGGTCGAAGACGCCATGGTGGGTCGGGCCGTCCTCTCCGACAAGGCCCGCACGGTCGAAACAGAGCACAACGGGAAGCTTCTGGAGGGCTATGTCGTGGATGATCTGGTCATACGCGCGCTGGCTGAAGGAAGAATAGATGTTGCAGAAAGGCTTCATGCCTCCCGCAGCGAGTCCCGCGGCAAAGGTGACGGCATGCTGTTCGGCTATCCCGACATCGAAGAAGCGCTCGGGCATTTCACCGGCAAGCAGGTTCATCCCGCATCCGGACGCCATCGCCGGGGTCACACCGACTATCCTCGAATCTTCGCGGGCAAGGCGCAGGAGCGTCTCGCCGAAGATATCCTGGTAGCGGCTGCGACCGTTATGGTCGGTCTTTATCCTCTTTCCCGTCTCGGGATCGAACATCCCGGGAGCATGCCAGGTGGTCTGGTCCTCCTCAGCGGGAGCGAATCCCTTGCCCTTGGTCGTTATGGCATGGAGGATCTTGGGGCCTTTTATCGAGCGCATCTTGGCAAGCGTCCCGACGACCTGGGAGATATCGTTTCCGTCGATGGGGCCGAAGTAGCGGAAGCCGAGGGCCGAGAAGAGGGCGCCGGCATCATTCTTCACGAAGAAGGTCTTCGCCGTACGGGTCCATTTCTGGATGAAGTTCCTGAAGCCGCCCTCGCCGAGTTTCTGCCATACATGGTCCTTGAGACGGTTGTAGGCGGGATCTGTCGTTATCCGGAGGAGGTATTTATGGATCGAGCCTATGTTCTGGTCGATGGAGATGTTGTTGTCGTTGAGGATGATCAGGAGGTCTGTGTCGGTGTCTCCGGCATTGTTGAGGCCCTCGTAGGCCTCGCCGCCCGTCAGCGCGCCGTCGCCTATCAGAGCGACGACCTTCGAGTCGAGGCCGCGGAAACGCAGGGCCTTCTCGAGGCCGAGCGCCGCGGATATCGAGGTCGAGGAATGGCCTGCTCCGAAAGCGTCGTACTCGCTCTCGCTCATCTTCGTGAAGCCGCTGATGCCGCCGAGCTTCCTGTTGTCACGGAAGGCCTCGCGGCGGCATGTGAGTATCTTGTGGGCGTAAGTCTGGTGGCTCACGTCATAGACTATCCTGTCTTCGGGGGTGTTGTATATGTAGTGGAGTCCCACGATGAGCTCGACGGCGCCGAGGCTCGAGCCGACATGGCCCGGATTGGTGGCGCAGCACTCCACCATGTAGTCCCTTATCTCCGAGCACAACTTCGGGAGCTCGTCGGGGGAAAGTCTGCGGAGGTCTTCGGGGGAATCTATATTGTCAAGTAATCCGTACATTCGATTATACCGTATAAGACTGCTAAGTTAGCACTTAATTCCGACTTTTGAAAAAAGTTGCGTATCTTAGCAGTCCCTAAAGGAACAAACAACCATTAACAAAGATATGTCAGAAAAACTTAACAAGCTGATGAATGACAACCCGATTGCAAGGTGGTCGGTGCTCATTCTCGTTGCGTCGATGATGTTCTTCGCATACATGTTCGTCGACGTGATGTCCCCCCTCAAATCCCTCGTGGAGTCCGGTCTCGGCTGGAACAGTGACGTCTTCGGCAAGTATGCCGCCTCCGAGTACATCGTGAACGTATGCGGATTCCTCATCATCGCCGGCGTCATCCTCGACAAGCTCGGCGTACGCTTCTCCGGCGTGCTCTCCGCCGCCCTCATGGTAGTCGGCGCCGGCATAAAGTTCATCGGTGTGAGCGACTGGTTCCAGACAACCGCCTTCTGCGGATGGCTCGGCAGCTGGTGGGTATCGATGCCCGCAAGCGCCAAGATGGCCTCCCTCGGCTTCATGATCTTCGGATGCGGATGCGAGATGGAAGGCACCAACGTCTCCAAGATACTCGCCAAGTGGTTCAAGGGCAAGGAAATGGCCCTCGCAATGGGCCTCGAGATGGCTATCGCGCGCCTCGGCGTCTTCGCCGTCATGTGGATCGCCCCCATCATCTCCGCCAAGGCAGGCAATACGATCACTGCCCCCCTCGGATTCTGCGGAGCCCTTCTCTGCATAGGTCTTATCAACTTCATCATCTTCGGCGTCCTCGACCGCAAGTTCGACGCCCAGCTCAAGTCCCAGGGTCTTGATGCCGGCGAAGAAGGCTCCGAAGAGGAGTTCCACATCTCCGACCTCGGTGCGATCTTCAAGAGCAAGATGTTCTGGATCGTGGCCCTTCTCGGCGTGCTTTACTACAGTGCCATATTCCCCTTCCAGAGATATGCGACGAACTATCTCGAGGAGACCCTCCTCATAGATGCAGCCTCGGCCGCAAGGCTCTTCAGCTGCTTCCCCATCCTTGCGATGGTCCTCACCCCCTTCCTCGGGATCTTCCTCGACAGGGTAGGTAAAGGCGCCACTATGCTCATGGCCGGTTCCCTCATCATGATAGCATGCCACCTGAGCTTCGCCTTCCTTCTTCCCGCCTTCCCTTCCAAGGGACTCGCCCTCGCCCTCGTTGTGACTCTCGGCGTAAGCTTCTCGCTTGTACCCGCAGCCCTCTGGCCCGCAGTTCCCAAGATCATCGACGAGAAGATACTCGGATCGGCCTACTGCCTTATCTTCTGGGTCCAGAACATAGGTCTCTGCACCGTACCTATGCTCATCGGTTCCCTCCGCGAGAATACCGGCAGCTACCTTGTCCCCACTATCGTCTTCTCGAGCTTCGGCGTCCTTGCCTTCTTCTTCAGCCTGCTTCTCAAGGCTGAGGACAGGAAGAAAGGCTACGGACTCGAAGAGCCCAACATCAAATAGTCTTCCATGACGAAGGACACTTCCCATACCGTGACGAAGGCCGCCTGCTGGGCGGCCCTCGCCTGTCTTGTAGTACCGATGTTCGCATCGTACTTCTTCGACGACATGTTCTCCTCCGTAAGCCAGATATTCCGCAATCCGGGAATGCTGGAGCTCGGGTGGAACAGCGCCGACCTCGGCGACTTCATAGGTGACTACAGTCTCCTCTGCGTCTGCGGAGGCCTCATCGTCGGCGGTATCCTCCTCGACATCTTCGGAGTCAGGATAATGGGGTCTGTGTTCCTCGGAATGATGGTCGGCGGAGCGGCCCTCGCCTTTATCGGCGTCTCCTCGGGACTTCCCAAGGAAACGGCGATAGCGCTCGGCCGCATCGGCCGCATGACATTCGGTCTCGGCAGCGAGATTGCCGGCGTCGCCGTGACGCGTTCGATCGCGAAATGGTTCAAGGGCGGCAACGTATCCCTCGCGATGGGTCTCCAGCTCGCGATCGCCCGCCTCGGCACGGCGATCGCCCTGATAGCCGCTCCCTTCATTGTCGGCATCCCGAAGGATTACTACTCACTTGCCGACACCGCGCGCCCAGCCCTCATAGGCCTTTGCCTGCTCGGCCTCGGCGCCCTCGTATGGACGATCTTCGTATTCCTCGACAAGCGCTTCGACCGTCTTACCGGGCGTCTCTCCGACCGTGGGGAGATAACCAGCGAGAACCGTTTCCGCTTCTCCGACATACTTACTATACTCAGGAACCCGCGCTTCCTTATGATAGGTCTTCTTTGCGTGACCTTCTACTGCTGCGTGAGCTCCTTCAAGAAGTTCGGTACCGCTGTCGTGATACCCCGTTTCGGGATTGACCAGTCCATCGCCGGAACCATGGTGTCGATGATCCCGTTCTTCACAATAGTCTTCACTCCCCTCTTCGGCGCGCTCGTCGACAGGGTCGGCAAGGCGACGAGATGGATGGCTGCCGGGTCGATATGCGTACTCCTGGGCCATCTCACCATAGCCTTCGCCCCCGGCGGAGTCGCTTTCTGGGGTTATGTGGGCATAGCCCTTCTAGGCATAGGATACTCCCTTGTCCCCTCGGCAATGTGGCCTTCCGTTCCCAAGATCATTCCCGAAAAGAATCTCGGAACAGCCTATTCGCTGATCTACTGGATCCAGAACATCGGCCTCTTCTTCGTCCCGAAGATAGTCGGCCGCATATTCGCAAGTCCCGCAAACGCCACCGAGCTCGAGGCTGTCGCCAAGATAGAATGGCTCTTCATCGGCCTCGGTCTTGCGGCAATAACCCTCGCCCTGCTTCTCGGCCGCGCCTCGCGCCGCAATCCGGCCCTCGGCCTCGACGCCCCCGCCTCCAGATAGATTATGAAGCATTGTCTGAAAATCATATCCCTTATCCTTTTAGCCGGCCTCTTCGGGGCCTGCCAGGTCAAGGAGGAAATCCCCGGAGATAACGTTCCTAAAATGTTCCCCGCCCTTACTGAATTCCATTTTTCAGGCGGAGACCTCGGGGACGAAATCGCCGAATGCAATCAGGTATCCACTGATCTTATCACCCTTGACCTTCGCGGACTTGAGGAAGGAGTCGAACTCGTTCCGAGCGCCGAAGGCCGTTTCAAACTTCTCAAGATCAACGACCAGGCCGTCTCGTCCGGGACGAAGATAGCCCTGTATCGTGAAAACACCGTAACGCTCTTCGGCTACAACGCCTCCCAGAAAAGGGAATACCGGCTTATCGTGAGCTTCAATGAATATGTGCCCAAGATCACAATTACTACAAAAGCGCCGATAGCCGACAAGTTCAACTACGTCGACGCGTCTTTCGTCTTCAGCGACTTCCCCGGAAAAGAAACAATAGAGACCACAGGAGGAATTCATGGACGAGGCAATTCCACCTGGCTGGTATATCCCAAGAAACCCTACCGTATCAAGCTCAGCGAAGCGGAGAAGATCTTCGGAATGAAAAAGGACAAGGACTGGGTACTTCTCGCCGAGTACTGCGACAAGTCCCTCATGAGAAACGCCTACATCAATACCATATCCAAGACCGTAGGACTTCCCTGGAACCCCGGGACTATCCACGTAAGTCTATACTTGAACGGACAATACGAAGGCTTGTACCTGCTTACCGAAGCTGTCGAGGACGGCAAAAACAAAGTCGACATAGAGCCTGACGGCTTCATAATCGAGAACGACAATTACTGGAACCAGGAGCCTCTGTACGTAAGGACCGACATGCAGGGAAGGTGCTACACCTTCAAATATCCCGACGCAGACGACAAGGAGATTGTCTCGGGAGACGACAACTTCAACTACATCAAGAAGTTCCTTGACGAGATGGAGTACGCCATATATTACGGCGACATGGCAAACGAGGCCAAAGGCTACCGCAAATACGTCGACGTCGACAGCTGGGCCAAGTGGTTCATCACCCAGGAAATAATGGGCAATCTCGACACCAATCCTTTCCTGGCCCTAAAGACAAGAGGCGCCAAGCTTGAGTTCTATCCTGTCTGGGACGCCGAATGGTCGATGGGCCTCGCCTCCCCCGGAGACAACGGATGGCAGGTCTATCCCGAGACCCCGAGATACACCGTAGAAACTGAGGTCTGGAGCCATGCCTTCTATTTCGAGCGACTCTTCCAGGATCCCTATTTCGTGAAATATGTCTATGACACCTGGCAGACCTTCAAAGCCAAACTGCCCGAGGTACGCCAAGCCGTCGCCGCCGAAGCCGATTATATCAAGGAGGCCCAGGTAGAGAACTTCGCAAGGTGGGACGTGCTCGGCAAACCGATTTCCGTGGGTCTCTATTTCTTCGACACATGGGAGGAGGAAGTCGCCTACATCGCCGACTGGTTCGACCGCCGTGTGGACTGGTTCGGCACCTTCATCACCAACCGCTACTACCAATCCCGGTAGGTCCCTCAACAGGAGGAGGTCAATTTACTATCTACCAGTTACTTAACACATACCGTCGCCGGAAATCCCGGCGACGGTATGACGGAAGTTGGTGTAATTCAACGGATTAGCCCCACAAAGGAACTTACGTTGAATTTACTGTTAACATGGGAGGAGCGGGAGCCGGAATCTTCCCGGCTATGATGCATCAGAGGTTATTTGGATGCCACATCCAGCAGACCTTCAACTGTGAACATGGCTTCGAATGCATTCTCAGACCATGTGACAGCCTGGTATTCCGAGGTAAGGAAGACGATTCTGCACCATCCACCGATCAGGTCTCCGTCGACGTCGAACACCTTGCAGGTCTTGCCGGCTATGGTCATGTCCGACTTCTTCACCCCTGCGGGATTGACGTCATCTCCGAATTCGTAAAGAGCCTCCCAGAAGACATAGGGGCACAGATCGAAGAAGTATTCACCGGCCGCTGACTCCTCATATTCTCCGGTAGCCAGGTCTATATCATATACATAGTCGTCGGTAACGATAGTCGCTGAACGTTCCCCATCCTCGACGTCGATTGAAGCCCAGTTGCGGCCGAATTTCTTGAACGTTAGGATAGATCCATCGTCATAGGTGACGGTGCCTTCCTCTATGGTGAACATATTCCCCTTGGCAATTTCAATCCCTTCGTCAATAACTTTCTTCGAAGACTTCACCAGACCGGAAAGCATGCACGACGAAAAACACAGTGCTGCGGCTGCGACGGCCGCGATTTTGAAAAACTTATTCATTGATTGTTTGATTAATGTTTCTTCCCGGTTCAAATATAGACATTTTACTCCATCACGTTTCTTCCGGGCACAAAAAAATGTTCTGCTTGACACAAATACATGTCAAGCAGAACAAAAAACCAGTATTTCAGGGATATCATCCTAGAACGGGAGGTCGTCGTCGGGCTCGGCGGAGACGAAGTCGACAGCCGGGGCGGGCGCAGCCGCGGGAGCGGGGGCCTGGTAGGCCGGGGCCGCGGGAGCGGCATAGGCCGGGCGGGCGGCGGGAGCGCCGTAAGCGGACGCGGGAGCCTCGGGCGCGGGAGCGCCTGCGGCAGGGTTCTCAGCGCGGCGGCCGAGGAGCTGGATCGTATCGGCTACGATCTCGGTCTGGTAGTGTTTCACGCCGGCCTGGTCGTCCCAGCTTCTGGTCGTGAGACGTCCCTCGACATAGATCTGGGTGCCCTTGCGGATGAATTTCTCGCAAAGGTCGGCAAGCTGGCGCCAGGCGACGATATTGTGCCACTCGGTCCTCTCACGGACCTCGCCGGCACGGTCGCGGAAGCGCTCGGATGTCGCCATACGGAAGGTTGCCACCTTCGGGGTGACGCCGTTCTGGGTCTGGTTCTCAAGGTAACGTACTTCAGGGTCTACTCCAACGTTACCGATCAGCATTACTTTGTTCAGCATGGTAAATAGTTATTGGTTTTGTTATTATATATTTGTCTTTTCCTGTCGTCTTTCAAAGATAAGGATTATTCCGCAAGGAAAAGCGGATATCCTGCAGCAGCCTGGCGTTCGAGCCACGAAATTCCGGCGATATACTTGTAAGGACCTACCTCCATCGAGGGAGATACGTAGTTCGCCTCGAGCAGACAGGAAGCCTTGACGGAAACCCCATCCGGAAGAGCGGCGGGGATTGCATATATCACTATGTCCGCCTCTATCTCTCCCTCAAGGGGGAATACGGCAACCTTGCGCTTCGGCCCGAAGAACGAAGAAAGGGACTCTGCAAACTCGGAAGCCCTGGATACTGTACGGTTGTACATCGAACACTTGAGTCCCATCTCGAGAGCGGCGACGAGCGCTGCCTTCGCGGCTCCGCCCGCTCCGACAACCGCGCATGTCCGCGCCGCCGGAAACTCCTTCAGTATATCAAGTATTATCAGACTGACTGCACTGTAGTCGGTATTGTAAGCGGCAACAGACTTCGGTCCCTTCTTCAAAAGAAGGTTGGCCGCCCCGATAATCTCGCATTCGGGGCTCAATGTCGTCGCCCGCTCACAGGCCTCAACCTTATAGGGGGCCGTGACATTCACTCCGTCATATCCGTCGATGAACCTCTTCCAGGCCTTCTCGAAGGAAGGTTCCTCAATCAGGTCATAGGTATATTTCCCGCCCGTGAACTCAGCGAAAAGCCGCGGGCTCTGACTTCCCGCAATGGGATACCCTATCAGTCCGAATTTCTTCATACGGGCTAGGCAAGGAGCTTGCGGACGATGGTGGAGATGGTCTTTCCGTCAGCAAGGCCGGCGAGAGCCTTGGTTGCGACCCCCATTACCTTGCCCATATCGGAAGGAGCGGAAGCTCCGACCTCGGCGATGATCTCCTTGAGCTTGGCCTCAACCTCCTCCTCGGAAAGCATCTTGGGAAGGTACTCAGCAAGTATCTTCTCCTCGGCGAGCTCGTTCTCGGCGAGCTCGGGGCGTCCGGCCGCAGCATACTGCTCGGCCGACTCCTTGCGCTGCTTGGAGAGCTTCTGGATGAGCTTTATGATGTCGCCATCCTCGATCTCCTTGCTTGCGCCTCCGGCGGTCTTCGCCAGGAGAATGGCCGACTTGATTGAACGTACTGCACTGAGGCGGACGGCATCCTTTGCCTTCATCGCCTCCATTATATCCTTCTGGATTTTGGCTTCGAGCTGTGACATATCGCTGACTTTATAATTCAACTTCAAATCTAATGATTTTTCTTGTCATATTCGCCCGGGTAGACATAAAAAAGCGCAGCATCCCATAGAAATGCTGCGCCATTACATATAGATCAGGATTTAGTCAACTACGAATTTGAACAGAACATCCGTCGTTCCCGCCGCTCCGACAGCAATGTTTGTTGTTGCAACTTGGAACTTGAGAATGAAGCAACTATTTGCAGGGTCAAAATAACTCGCACTATCATAGAACAATCCGCAGAACCAGAAATCCTGGTTATCGGACGTCTTGACCGGAAGGTATGACGCCCAGTTTGTAAAATACATGAAACTAAGACTCGGATAATCGAATTTCCATCCGTCAGATATGTTTACCGAGATACTGTTGTCTTCATTGACGGTCAGTGTAATGGTTGCCTCAGATCCGAGGAAATTCGCCAATGTATAAACTGAGCCATCCTTGGTATATGAGATATCAGGGAACTTGTATCCAGTCCAACCATCAGTAATACACGAGAAGTTGGAGCCAGTGGTTATCTGTTTGTTCTTTGCCTTTGTCCAGGCATCAGGATCCTCCGAATACTTCTTGAGAGTGTAGAGAAGGGTGTTCCTGTCAGAATTACTGTAAACCTCAACTGTTGCATTGTGCTGCTCCCAGCCCCTGCGGTAAGCGCCTGCACCCTCAGGACGGGAGTCGGAGCCATCTCCCCATAGGCCAGTAATGTCATACTCAGAAATTTTTATTACAGCGTCGTCAGCGAAGATACAGTAAGGATAAAGGTAAAGTTTCCCATAGGGATTGTTGTCATCCCTTCTCGCATCGAAATACTCAATTGCGGGACCGGAGCCATTCTCGTAAAGGTTGATTGTGTCACAGTTGAGATCTCCGGAAAGATCGATGCTCGTGAGCGCCAGGTTGCCCCAAGCATTAATGTACTGGGAAGAAGGACTGGGCTTGAAGTCCTTGAGCTTCTCACAGCCATTGATGTTGAGGTTGCCTATCTTGGTCAGAGCCGAGAAATCAGCTTTTTCAAGATTATGGTTATTCCAAGCATAGATAGCTCCCGTAACATTATAGAAAAGTTCAACGCCTTCAAAAGAAACAGCCTGGGTATCGCTGAGATCCCAACCGTCAGCAGCAGTGACTGCGGCAGCGGCGGCAAGGTCGACCATACCGTACTTGTTGAACACCGATGAAGTAGTGCCACGGCTGCTGAGTACAAAACGGAAAGCAGCGTCAGGAATCCATCCTTCAGCGGTAGTGGGGCAAGCTATCGTAAGGTCCTTCCCTATTACGAGATCAGGGAAACCGGCACGGGTAAGGAAAGCCGTAACACCCGTCTTTCCAACAATAGCCTCTGTGGGAAGTATGCCGAAGGTTATCTTCCCTCCTCCAAAAGTGATTGCAGTATTTGCAATATTGCAGGTCACTTCATCAGTCTTGAGCATAATTGCATCTGCTGCCGCGTCCCATCCGGTTCCTTCCATGACAATATCAAAGCCTGCTTTTACTGTCCCTGATAGAGGGTTGAGTCCAGCAATCCTGATACCGTCTGAAGGGACCTCGGCTTCAAGCGTCTTTACATGTCCGGCTCTGAACACGATATCCTCGGCAAAAGCAATCTCGCCGGGCTCACCATCAATCGTATACGCTATCTTTGCGCCTTTGGCTACTGTGTTGGGAGCAAAAGGAGCATAGAAGGTAGCGGAAGAACCGGCAGTGATTTTGACCGACTCTGAATCATTGAGAGTTATTGTGGCAGAAGCGCCTTGAGCAGGCGTATACGAAATCTCATCAAGATTCGACGCATCGACCGTGAATGGTCCTGCTACAGGGGCGGGGAAAGTGAGGGTAATCTCACTTACCGAATAGTCCTTCGAGTTATCATTCCTGACTTTAAGAGCGACAGCGGAAGCAAGATGGTTCATTGTAATTGCCAAGGCATCATCCTTAGGTAATGAAGCCGTTGCGCCGATAAGAGGGATGTCCGATCCTGCCAGGGAGGGGGTTGTGGAAAGCACGGCCCCATCTGTGCCAATCTCAAGATTAAGAGCAGCGAGGTTCGCATTTCCCTTGTAGGGATATACGGCGACCCAATCGTAAGCTTCAGCCTCAAGAGGAGTGGTTATGCCGGTAAAAAGGCCCATCTCTACATCCTCAATCTCAAAGGCACCCTGAAGTGAGTAATCACCGTTGGCAGGAGCGTTGAAGATGTTGATTTTATCGCCTTCAGCCCATTTGGTGGAAAAGCCGTCTGCAACAGTTTTAGTGGAAAGAGAAGCAATGAAGGAGTACTCTACTCCCGCAAACACAGGCTCTTCAGGGTCGATAGGCTCATAGGGAACAGCAGGCTCCTCAACTCTTGCGCAGCTCACTGCAACGGCAGTGAAAGCGACGAGCATAAACAGCAATTTTTTCATACGCGATATGTTATTGAATTATGTTTTATCTGGCAGGCGCCTTCATGTCCTGTATCCTGAAATTAGGGTAAAGGACATCATGGCATTTTTCTACCTCAATCTCGTTTTCGAGGGAAAAGCCGCCTTCGAGGCGTATGTCTTCCGAGGAAGAACCAACCATGATTTTGTAGTCACCTTTGTCGGCCACCCACGCGCTGCGGGCGGTATTGAAAGAGGACAGGCCTTTAGAATCCACCTTTAGCACGATTCTTTCGGTGGTTCCCGGTTTGAGGAAGCCCGTCTTTGCGAATGCCTTAAGTTCCTTCGCCGGCTTGTCAATCGACCAAGGCGCAGTAATGTAAAGTTCAGCGACTTCCTTGCCAGCCATCTTCCCGGTATTCTTTATCGTAAAGCTTACCTCGAGATTGCCATCAGCTTCATTGATCTCAATATCGGAGTACTCAAAGCTGGTGTATGAAAGGCCATAGCCGAACTCATATGCGACTGGGATATTGAAGGAACTGTAATATCTGTAACCGACATAGATTCCCTCGTCCTGGAAGGAATTGATGGGATTGTCCTTCGGCTCTCCGGGGAAAGTCTTATAGCTGGGACAGTCCTTATAAGCCCTCGGATAAGTCATGGCGAGTTTTCCAGAAGGATTCACCTTGCCTCCGAGTATGTCGACGACAGAGTCAGCGCCACGTACACCACCGAGCCAGCTTATGAGGATAGCGTCGACCTTGTCCCTCCATGATACGGTCTCTATTGCACCTGAAACATTGAGGACGACAACAACCTTCTTACCTTTAGAATGAAAAGCTTCAGATGCATCATTTATGAGGTTTGCTTCAGCCTCTGAGAGCTTAAAGAAATCATCGGGGTCGCGGTCCCAGCCTTCTCCGGAACATCTTCCGATGGAGATTACAGCTATGTTCGTAGACTTGGCGAGCCTCTCAACCTCGGATTTCTCCACGTCCATCTCCGGATAATAGGTCAAAGCATACTCATACGGCTTGTACCAATCGGTCTCAACCCATTCTGAAGAGGCTTTCTCTCCCCATGCTGCATACTTGTCGGCGATCTCGCTGTCAAGCTTATAACCAGCAGCAACAAGAGCATCGTCAATTGAGTACTTAGCAGCCATATTGACTGTTCCGCTGCCTGTTCCGCAGGCAATGTAGTCGTATGAGCTCTTGCCGAAAAGAGCAACCTTCTTGATTTTCTTCTTGTTGAAAGGAAGAACTTCGTCGTTCTTCAGGAGGACCATGGCCTCGTCTGCTGCAGCCTTCGAAATCGTCGCATTCCATTCAGCATCAATAGTCCGTCCTTCAAGAATTCCGTTGAAACGTGGCGTCTTCATTATGAACTCAAGGACATATTTGAGGTTGCGGTCAAGTACCTTCTCATCAAGTATTCCGTCCTTTACAGCCTGAATGATAGGCTCAACCTGCCAGTTGCCGTACATGAGGAGTTCGTTGCCGGCCCTCATCTGGGCGATGGGATCGGCTCCGCCGCCCCAGTCAGTAATGATGAGGCCATCATACCCCCACTCGTCACGGACAATGTCCTTAAGCAGCTCGGGATTCTCAGACGTATAATAGCCATTCACACGGTTATAACTGGTCATCAATGTTCCGGGATTGCCCTCCTTGATCGCGATTTCAAAACCTCTCAGGTAGATTTCCCGAAGAGCACGCTGGGATATGACCGCATTATAGGACATACGGTTTGACTCCTGGCTGTTAGCAATGAAATGCTTGACTGAAGTCATAGCTCCTACACCCTGAACGCCGCGGACATATGCCGCGCCCATCTTTCCAGAAATCAACGGATCCTCGGAATAATACTCGAAGTTCCTGCCACAAAGGATATTCCTGTGGATATTCATGGAAGGGGCCAAAATAACGTCAAGGCCCTCCCCGAGGACTTCATTCGCTACACTCTTTCCCACCGTCTCGAGAACTTCAGGATTCCATGTCGCAGCAAGAGCGGTATTTATGGGGTATGCCGTACAATAGTGCTTTGTACCATTGTATCCGTCGATATTGATATGGACACCGGCAGGGCCGTCGGACATTACTGACGGGGTGATTCCGTATTTTTCAAAAGTAGAGGTTGTCCCTGCGGCTCCGGGTACAAGCATCGTCGGGACCTGCCAGTTCGCAGATCCGATACCTACAAGCATCTCCGCCTTTTCCTCAAGGGTCATCGCCGCAATCACCTCCTCAACAGTGTCCTTTCCCAGTTTCGGTTGAGCACACAGTAGGAGCGGGAAAACCACGCCGGATATTATCAAAAGAATTTTCCTCATAATGTTACTTTTCAACTCCATCTATCAGGTTCTGCATATATTTCTTATACTTTTTCTGGGCCTTGACAATTGCCAGCAGGTTCTCACGTCTTTCGTTGGAGAAAGTTGCATTCGTATCACCATCAGCTGATGGCAGATTATACACCCAGAAACACGAAAGCTGCACCTTGTTATTGTAAATGGCATCTATTCTCTCCTGAATAGCATCCAAAGTGGACGAAACCTTCCTCCAGTTTCCATCATTACCGGGGTCAGTCTCCCATATGTCATCTGCGCCATACTCACCGACAAACAGAGGTTTCCCAAGCAATTTGGAAGTCTGCATATACCAGTGGAGATAAGACTGGGGAGTTGTGAGCCTGCCCATAGGGTAATCCCTGGCTGACCTGTACATGCAGTAGCAGCGATTAGTCAAGGTATTGATAGGATCCCCCTCAAAGAGGGAAATAATGTCAATGTACTGCTCTTCCGAATCCATGACCCAAGCTTGTGAAAGGTCGTGCAGGGCATTGTGCCATGCCGAAGAACGGGGCTCAGTGTCTCCAGAGAACAACGGGCGTTCCTTGTCATACTTGCGTACGGTTTCGCCGAAATGCTTGTATGCGTTCTGAACGTGCTCGTGATAGAAGCGGTCATGCTGGGGATCCCTTTCTGCAGGCGTTCCCTTGCCAACGAGGACCTCAGGCATGGAAACGTGGGGAATGTCCACCACATTGTTGAACTCATTGCCGAATTCATAACCCCAGATAGCGGGGGAATCCTTGTAACGCTGGACAAATTCGGCCGTGTACTGCTCAATGAAAGCGATAGTCTTGCTGTTGTCATCACCATAGGCATCCATATGCTCTCCAAGGACATCCGGAATTGCTGCAGGCCACCAGAACAATGATGGTATAAGTCCCACGCCGACCTCCTCGGCATAAGCCACACGATGGTCGATCTTCTTGAAATACGCCTCTTTGTCTGCAAAATATTTCTGCCAGCCGGTCGCATAGAAAGGCCCGCCACCGACCCTGGCGTAAGGGATGCCATAGTCAGCAAGATCAGCCAACCCCCTCTCCGACATTGTGAACGCGGCATCATCCTCAATGACCCTCATGATGTAATTCAGGTAATTGACACCATAGCCATAGTACGGATAGCCGTCCTTATGAAATTCTCCATTGCGGATATAGAGTCCGACCTCCGGATAGTCGGCATCCTTTTCGAGTGGTGTCGGAGTGTCCGGTCCCACCGGATTTACATCAGGCTTCTCCTGACAGGCCTGGAAAGTCATGACTGCCAAGCCTGTCAGAAAAAGATGGATGATAAACCTTCTTGCTCTTCTGAACATATATTATTCGAATATATGCTCTCTGTTACCATCGTCGGTGAGAGCATTAGGATTTTCGCTGTACTTCTCAATGGTCATCATCAGCTCGTTCATGTTGTCGCTGCTGTAGACCTCGATGGTGGCGTTATGCTCCTTCCATGCCTTGTAGATAGCAAGCCATCCACCGGGACGGTTGTCGTTGCCATCCTTCCACATGCTACGGAGAGTCCACCAGTTGATTTTGATAAGAGCATTGTCTGCGGCAACGAAATAAGGGAAGACATAGCCTTTGCCATAGGGATTGTTACTGTCCCTTCTGATGTCGAGATATTCAACAGCAGGGCCCTTGCCGTTCTCATAAAGATTGACAGTATCAAGGTTCATCTCGCCGGAGAAATCAAGCCTTGTAAGACAAGGGTCATTCCACAGATTTGCATACTGAGTATTGGGGCTGAGCTTGAGGTCCTTGAGCATAGGACAGTTGTCGATATTGAGATTGCCCATCTTGGTAAGGGCGGAGAAGTCAGCTTCTACAAGATTGGGACATCCCCAGGCATAGATGGGACCCGCATAGTTCTTGAAGAGTTCAATTCCCGCGAAGGAAGTAGCCTGACAGTCGCAAAGATTGAAGAAATCACCGACAGATGTAATGGCGGCGGCACCTTCCACGTCAATCATGCCAAATTCATTGAAGAGAACTGCTATCTGATCGGAGGCGGCGGCGAGAGAGGAACGGAACTGGGCGTCGGGAATCCATCCGTCAGCGATGGTGGGGCACTCTATCGTAAGGTTTTCACCAAGAAGATAAGGCTCATATTCCTCGCCGCGTGTAAGGTAGCAATTGATACCTGACTTGCCTACCACACTTTCGCTGGGGAAAAGGCCGAAGGCAATCTTTGCCTCATTGAAGATGATGGAGGAGTTGGAAATATAGGTTCTGCTTTCCTCGTCATCCCCGGCCTGGAAGTAAATTTCATCAGTCATCTCATCCCATCCTTCACCTTTTACAGTGATGCGGAAACCCGCCTTGATCGTTCCGGAAAGAGGGGTGACTTCAGTAAGTTCAATCTTGGGAAGGCCCTGTTCAGGCTTGTCGCCGTTCCCGGGCTTTTCCTGACAACTTACACAAAGTAATCCGATAGCTAAAATAGCTACTGAAAGTTTGATAATATACCTTTTCATGTTTTTGGAATTAGATAAGTTAATATTATTTGTTAAAAAATTGCGCCTTAATTTGTCCAGCCTGGGTTCTGCCAGTCATCACCTGTCAGTCTCAACATCTTCAGGACTTCATCCTGGTTGATGGGCAGAAGCAGATATTTGTTCTGGAAACAGTTCCTCTCCGTGAGTAAGGAGCGGCTATATACTCCTTCATCGATATACATCGCAGATACGACCCGGTCAGTTGCCTCCAGATTCTCGTTTGGCCTGGACCAGCGCCTCAGGTCGAAGAAACGGTGCTCCTCAAAGGCAAACTCGACCCGGCGCTCATTCTTATATCTGAGCCAGAACTCCTCTCCGTCATCCGTTATTCCGGGCATCCCGGAACGAGCTCTCACGGCATTGACAGCTCCCCTGGCCGTCATCGGATTCGTATCCCCTATGACTTTGTCAGGGCCATAAGCATTGAAGGCCGCCTCGGCAAAATTGTAGTACAGTTCAGCAAGTCTCACAGACCTGAAGAAACCGTCATTGTTGGCGGAAGCGTTCGACGAAGGATTGTTGAACTTTCTCAAATAATAACCGGTCACCGTATTCTTCCTTTCGGAAGCCGACTTCGTATAGGCGCAGTTGCCGCCGAAACATGTGTTTATGACTTCTCCGTCAAGTGCTTCACATCCGTCATAATAGATGGATGCATAGAAACGGGGATCACGGTTTTCGTACATAGCCCTTGAACTGTCATCGTACCCAAGCGCTTTGGCGTTCACCGAGATATTGGGCTTGTGGGATGCATCATAGGGATTCTTGAGATCCAATACCGGAGCGCTTGACAGGCCATCGGCAGAAACCACCTCATACGCATCCACCAGTTCTTGGGTAGGACAGGACCCTGCCTCTGACTGTCCTTCCCTGTTGGGGAGTCCGCTGTTTGCCCAGACATAACTCCTCACGCAACTGGTATTGAACGGGGAATAAATGGTCTCTCTATCCCATCCCCTACCGAAGGAAGGCTCGGACAGGAAATATGATGCGTACGCATTGACTCCGACAGTCGGGAAAGCAGTAGAGGAATCAAACAATGAATATCCATGAATGAGACAGCTGTCGAGAGCCTCCTTGCATATTGAGGCAGCGCGCTCCCATGTATATTTCTCCGTTCCCTCACAATCATCAACCCATAAAGGGCTGGCGGCATAAAGCGCAGCACGGGACTTTATCGCCCAAGCCAAAGCACGGGAACATTTCCATGATTGCTCACTGGAATATCCGCTTACCCTCCACTCAAGCCCTCGGTCGGAGTCGGCTTCATTTGGATTGATTACAAGAGCTGAATCACAACTTGCTATAATGAAGTCAACGCACTCAGCAAAACTTGCCCTCCTGTCTTTTGAATAGTCATGGGATATGGGATATGGACGGGATAGGATCGGAAGACCTCCCCATCTCTGGATGCCGTACAGATAATAATACGCTCGGAAAATGTAGAACTGTGCTGCGAAGGCAGTCCTTATATCTGCATCATAATCACATTCCAGATTCTCATCCGTAACATACTGGAGGCCTGTATTGCAGTGATTGATTGAACTGAACATATGGAACCAGTTCATCCCGCCATACATAATCTCGTATCCGGGGGCTTCCTTACCCTGATACCATTGGTACGGGAAAGCAGAAGTGTTTGAATGCTGCGCCTCGTCACAATACGAGGCGAGCATGCTGCCGCCGTATGTAAAGCCGGAGCCGACCACCGCGCAAGAGGGGCCTACACATCCCTCGCTCATCTTGTTCTGGACCCTCTTATAATGGGAAAAAACATCAGCCATTGATTCAACTCTGTCGTCAACAGGAGCGTCCAGCTGTTTGCTGCATGAAATCGACACAGACTGGAAGATTGCAGCCGCTATGGCTAAATATGATAATGTCCTTTTCATACGACTTGACATTTAGAAATTGAGTTTGAGACTTATGTTCCAAGTCCGGAAGGGCTGGAGGGAAGTCATAGAACCGATTTCGGGATCCATTACTTTTGTGGCAAGGAAATCCCAGCAGGCGAGATTCTGGACATTCAAGCCGATTCTCATGTCACTTGCCTTGAGTGCTCTGTTGACAACTTCCGGGAAAATATAGTAGAGAGAAACATTACGGAGTTTTAAGAACGATCTGTCCACTATATTGAAGTCATTTGAGTTGTTGCTTGGTGAGGACGCTGAATAGGTAAGGGCCGGATATTTAATTTCGGCTCCACTCGCGGCCCTCTCAGGAGTCCAGGCGGCAAGATGGAGATCGTTGAAGACTCCATTGTAATTTCTCTCTGTCATGTAATCCATTCCTCCCGTGATGCCGAAAAGTCCATGTAACAAAGCACTGAACTCTATGCATTTCCATCTGAGGTTCAGATTCACGATGAGCTGGTTAGAGGGTACCGAGCCTTTCCCTATAGGAGCCTTGTCCTTTACACTGATTATGCCGTCATTATTGAGGTCCTTGTATATAAAGTCTCCCAAACGGGGTGTCCCGAGTCCGCCCTCCGCGTACATGGCAGCATATTTCGAGAGTTCCTCGGTTGTGGAAATATACCCGCTACCGTTGGAACGGTCGATAAGATAACCGAAGGACTGACCTATCGGATACCCGTTCGTATTATAAGCGTAAGCATAACCGCCTTCACCGGAAGGTTTTACGAGTTCGCCGCTTTCAATCACAAGGTCGCGTGTCCCGGACCAGGCGACTTTGGCTCCTACGGTCCAGTCGCCGCCGAAAGTCTTGTCATACGACAGGGCGATTTCGTATCCGCCATTCTTCATACGGCCTCCATTTGATCGGGCAATCGCATCAAGGGCAGTTCCCTGGTATTCGGGAAGCAATCCACTCTGTGATATGAACATGTTGTCTACCCGATCCCCAAAGACGTCAACATCGAGGCCTATGGAGCCAAGAAATTCCAGATCAAGCCCGACGTTCCACCTCTTTGTAATTTCGGGTTCAAGGTCGGGATTGCCAAGCAGACGTACCGAGCCGCCGCTGGTAATGTAGTCCATGTAGAAGAAACGGAGCTGGCTTGAGGGCGCTACCCTGTCGTTCGCCATGAAACCGTATGAGGCGCTTAACTTCGCAAATGACATGACATTCCTCGCAGACTGCATGAAAGGCTCCTTGGAAAGAGTCCATGCTGCACTGGCAGAAGGGAGGAATACATATCTCTTTCCGCGGGCGAATGCATCGGAACCCGAATATCCGAAGCTCAGTTGGGCGCAATAGCGGTCATCATAGCAATAAGAGGCCATAAGACCAGTATTGTGACGGTTATAGTTCATACCTACCGCCGGGTAATCATTGCTCCACGTGCCGGGCAGTTCGGTCGAATAATCGGAGAATATCATCGCCGACACATTGTGCCTGCCGAATTTCCTTGAATAATCCACCCTGGCAATGTAATCTATCCTATCTTCAAAGGTTCCTGAGACCGAAGCCGAAAGCTCCGTATTCAATGAAGATCCATATTTGAGATACTGCGCTGAGGGATAATCATAAAAGTAGCGTTCGAAGTCCTGAATATTGTGCTGGTTGCGTGAGGCCTGGTTCTGGAATACGAGCCCTCCTTGTATTGACAAACCTTCGAGCACCTTGGCAAAGTCGTACTTGACTCCGATGTTGGTCACAAGATTCATCTGGATTTTTGTTGAATAGCCGGATGAATTGAGGATTCCATAGACCGGAGTCCCGGAAAGATTTGTCGTCATTATCTGGCCGTTCCCGTTCACAGGGCCGATCATCGTAGAAGGGTCACAGAACAACAGGGCATATATCGAAGAATTCGTGTATCCGGTGCCGGCATAGGTTTCTTTATTGACGTTGCCTGCAATATTCACAAAGGCATTGAGGTTCTTCGCAACTTCAAAGTCAAGTTTCACCCTGAAGTTGAAGCCAAAGTTTCTCGGCGAGGCATTATACTGCTCCTGAGACTTGTACGCACGGAAAAGTGAGCCCTGGCTATAGAAATTGACATTGGAGAAATACGACACTTTTCTTGTCCCGCCGCTTACATTGATACCGGCACGTACTAGGCTGGCAATATCTCTCGTGTAAAGACCGTACCAGTCGTTATCCGGGTACAATGGACTTGACCCGGATGAAATCAGTCCAAGTTCAGAATCGGAAAAAGGAGCAACACCCGACGAGCCGTCATTCCTCCAGGCCTCGTTCCTCAATGAGGCGTACTGCGCAGAAGTTATCCTCTGGGGCTTTTTCGATACCTGCTGCATTGAATAGTCGATATTTGCAGATATCTTCAACGGTCCCGAGAAACCTTTTTTCGTATTTATCACAATCACGCCGTTACTGGCTTCACATCCATAAAGGGTTGTGGCTGCAGCATCCTTGAGAAGCACAACATCTTCGATTTCTTCAGCCGTGATATAATCGATATTATAGTTCTTCATGACGATTCCGTCCACGACGACAAGAACAGAACCATTGTTCATCGTCGAGATGCCACGGATATATTTTGAAATCGAGGAGTCTCCGTTCAAACTTGAAGAGCTCTGCCACGTCATCATTCCAGGTAACCTTCCCATAAGGGCCTCTGAAAGCAGAATCGTGGGGGCCTTGGTCAATTCTATTCCAGAAATCTGTTCAACAGCCTCACTCATAGAAATCTTCGCCCTGGAAACAAGGCCCATGTTCACCACGGTTGTATCCTGGGCATAGAGGGCTGTCATAGAAAAGAGCAGCGAGGCAACTGACATTATTTTCAATGATGATATTTTCATACGCATAATCTCCTACCAATTGGGGTTCTGCCAATTCTTTCCTGTAAGCGACCGCAGATTCGTAGCTTCCGTATATGGATAAGGCATCAGGAGATCCCTATTCTTAGTACTGTTGTTCATAAGGACAGCTTTCCTCTCATAATTAAAGGTTCCATCCTCGTTCTTTGTTATCCACATTGACATGAGGGTCTTGCCGAAAGCGGAGAGATCATCTTCCGAACCCGACCATCTTCTGATATCGAAATAACGCGTCTCTTCATATACGAGTTCTATCCTGCGCTCGTTCTTGAGGCGAAGAAGCATTTCGCCCTGGCTCAGAGATGTCGGGATGTCCGGCATTCCGACACGCGAGCGCACATCGTTTATCTGTTTTCTTGCTACATCAAGGTTTCCCGTCATTATTGCCGCCTCTGCAAGATCAAGCTTAAGTTCTGCAAGACGGAAGTATTTCCAGGCCGGAGAGTGTTCATGGTTGGTAAGGTCGCTGCCGGGCTTGATGAATTTCCTGAAATAATATCCGGTACGCGTCGGCATGTCGAGATTAGGCGTCAGATCTATGCCGTTCTTCCCACCTTCGAAAGTTTCGACGAGATAATCTTCACCCTGGAAAATGACTGTGTCTCCGTTCTTGATCACGGTCACGGCCATGCGCGGATCACGGTAACATTTATAAGGGTCGGAGTCATCATACCCGAGTTCCAGGGCTGCCGGGTTGAAATTCGGCACATTAGCGGAATAAGGTCTCGAAAGGTTGAGGAGTGGCTCCGCTTTCGTCCTGTCGGCATTTGTTACCTCATATGCATCTACAAGCTGCTGGGTCGGGCAAAGACCACCTTTGCATCCCCCCAGCGACCCGACATAATGAAGAGCTGTGAGATACATCTGGGACTTTCCCTTCCATATGGTTTCCTTATCCAGAGAAACGGGAAGTGTCGAAGACATCAGTTCATAATACGCGCCGGCGGGACCGGAATACAGGGAATTGTCCGTTATGGTCCGATAGAGTTCGTAACCATTTGATTCAAGGGCATCGACAGCGTCCTTGCACACTTCGTATGCCTTGTCCCAGTACGAGTCCTTTTCTTTGGTGTTGTGCAGCGGGCTTGCGGCAAAGAGATAGGCCGTTGCCTTTATAGTATATGCCAGCGCCTTGTTGACCCTGATTCCATCGCTGGACTCCGTTATCTTCCAAGGGAGCTGGGGCGTCGCAATCGCGGCATCGCAGTCCTGTTCTATATATTCAGCAAGTTCATACACACTTTTCTTTACCGCTTGAGTATAGTCGAAATCTATGGAATAGCCATCCGGATTGTAGGCATAACCACCGAACCATTTTATCAGTTCGAGCATGAAATATGCCCTGAGGACGTGCGCTTCCGCAGTCCATCTCGCACGGTCGTCCTCCGAGGCTACGTTAGCTCCGCCGATACGCTGGAGGAATATCGTGCAATAACGGATCTGTGAAAAATATATCTGATAGTAGTTGCCGCTGTCCCTCAAAGGATGTGAGGCAGCTGTCGCGCTTCCGGAATACATCTTTGAGACGAGCCCGTTCAAAGCATATGTAAGGTAAGCGTCATCTGTCAATGCAACTACAGCGTTGCACTGGTCGTATGAAGTTCCCTTTTCAGGGATGTTCTCATAACAGGTATTGAGGTAAGCGGCTGTCTGGTCGTTGTCGGCGAATATCTCGTCGAGCGAAACCATGCCGTTGGGAGCTATGTCGAGGATCTTTGAACACGAAGCTGACATAAAGGCAATTGCGCAGAAAACAAGCGCAAGTTTCAAAATATTCTCTTTCATAGTCTAGAACGTTATCTGTAATCCGAGATTGTAATTACGTGTAATAGGATATGCGCCGACACTGCTCTGCTCGGGGTCCACGACTTTTGCCTTCATGTGGCTCAAGGTGAGCGCATTCTGGCAGCCGACTGACACTCTTAAATTCTTCATATGTATCGCATCCGTCGCCTTCTTGGGGAGAGAATACCCGATTTCAACGTTCTTGAGTCTGAGGAACGAGAGGTCCGAGAGGACAAAATCGTTGAACTCGTTATTTGTAAGCGGCGAATTCGTTATCGCCCGATAGGATATCGTTTCTCCTTTCTCATAACGTTCCTTGGTCCAGGATCTTGTCACCCATTCTCCATCGACGACGCCTTCCGCGATATCGCCTCCAACACACAAATAGCCGGACTTGTGGGCAATTCCCTGTATGAGGACATTGAAGTCAAGTCCTTTCCATCTGAGAGCTATCGTCCCACCATATGTTATCTCCGGATACGCGCTGGAATAGCCTACTGGAGCGACATCCTTGTCGTCTATCTTGTTGTCGCCGTTCAGATCCTTGTAGACCCAGCTGCCAAGCATGGGAGAAGGTACGTATCCGCCGGCGTCATACATCCTTGCATATTTCGACAACTGTTCTTCAGTGTTGATGAAACCATTGCCCGTTGCGTCATAGTCGACGAGAAGTCCCCACTGCTGTCCAATAGGATATCCGGTGGTAGTATATTCATAAAGGTAATTCTTTCCGCCAGTAGCCCTCTTGACCTCGTCTGCTTCAAGAACCTTGTTCCTCGTAAAACAAAAGTTGCCGGACAGGACCAAATAGAAATCATTGCCGAACTCATGATGATAATTGAGGATAGCCTCAACACCATGGTTCTGCACCTTTCCCATATTAGCCTTGGGAAGATATTGCTGCTGGATACCCTGGAACTGGGGAATGGTGGAACGGGTAATGAGAATGTTATCGCGCTTCTCTCTAAAATAATCCACGTTCAAGGAAAAGTCCTTGAGGAAGGAGATATCAAGTCCGTAGTTCTGTTTGCGGGCAGTCTCCCATGTCAAATCCTGATTGCCGACCTGTCCCTCGACGATATGTTTTCCACGGCCAAGAGACGAAACAGTCCCTCCGTCAGAGACTGTCATCGAATCGAGGTAGAGGAATCGTGAGCCGCTGATCTTGTCGTTTCCAACGATACCGTATGATGCCCTAAGCTTGATGTATTGGACGTAATCCTTTGCGCCTGAATTCTTCATGAAGGGTTCCTCTGTTATCACCCAACCGGCAGAAACAGCCGGGAAGAAACCGAAACGCTTACCCTTCGCGAACTGCTCCGACCCGTTATATCCCAGGTTGACTTCGGCAGTGTATCTGTTGTCATAGGTATATACGGCCCTTCCGGAGAAATAGATCATATTATATGGAAGATAGTAACCGCCGTTGGTCACATACTGGTCACGCTGAGTTATGAACATCGCATGGAAATCATGCTTTTCGTTGAAAAGCCGGTCGTAATTTATCTGACCCTGAAAATTCATTTTCCAGGTCGAACTTGAACCGCGGCCGCCGTTGGGGTAGAACCAGAGAGCATCCTCAGCAAGATATTCGCTGTTGCCGTTCCATTCCCTCTGATAGAAGTAAGAAGCCTCGTCGGCGCTCTTCGCTTGATAGAAGGAATATGCGTTATACCACCTTGAGGCTTTGAGATATCCCATTCCGTCCAGGTCAAAGGATACCATCCCTTTCATTGAAAGGCCCTTGACCCAACGTCCAAGGTCCCAGTTAAGACCTGCACTGGAGTTCAAGGATGCAAGATTCTGGTGAATGTAACCAGCATAGTTAAGTCGTACCCTATATTGGTAGGACTCGGCCACCCAACCGCCTTCTTCGTTAAGCTTTCCAAGGTTATCATAGGAATTTGCAGGGACCCAAGGACCAGGCATTGTTGGAGGGCAGCGTACAATTCCGCCCATCGTGGTAATCGTGATGTACTGGTGGTTCAGGTCGGGGGAGGCCCATTCAAGTCCATCTGTATAAGGAACTATCTTCACCTTGCTCATGTAGCCGCTGAGATTGATGCTCGCTGTAAGGGACTTCGTTATCTTGTAATCGACGTTCGCCCTGTAGTTGAGGCGGTCCATACCATATCCCGTATCGTTCGAATAGCCGAGCCCTTCGGTCTGCTCGGTATTGAACATACCTCCTTGGTGGAGGTAGGAGGCATTTACAAAGTAATGGGCATCCTTCGTTCCTCCGCTCGCCGTAAGATTGACCTTGGTCTGAGGTGCGAAATCCTTCACACATTCCTTGAAGGCATCCCTATCAGGGAAAAAGACTGGATCGCTACCACTTCTGAACTGTTCGATCTGCCATTCGTTATAAACAGGAGCTGTGCCGGAGTTGGTATTTCTCAAGTTCATGAGTTCCGCGTATTCCCATGAGTGCAACCTCGGATAACGATATGCAATAGTCTGAAAAGACTGTTCTGCGCTTACACTGAGCTGCGCTTTTCCTTCCTCTCCTCTTCGCGTTGTCACTACCAGGACGCCATTGGCGCCCTTGACTCCGAATACAGCTGTAGACGCCGCATCCTTCAAGACAGTGACACTCTCGACCTCGTTTGGATCAAGTGATGAAAGGCCGTCCCTTTCGACTCCGTCAATAAGGACGAGAGGACTGGAATCACCATAAGTCGAAAGGCCGCGCAGGGTTATATTGACATCCTCACGACCGGGCATGCCCGTCGTCTGCTGGACATTGAGTCCCGGCAGACGGCCGGCGAGGGCAATCACGAAGTTGGAGGACTGGGAACGTTTGATATCCTCATTCTGAACTGAAGCGAGTGCTCCAGTAATCGAAACCTTCTTCTGCTGGCCGAACGCGACAACGACAGCCTCATCCAGGAAAAGACTGTCCTCATGCAGAGTGACATTCAAAAGAGACCCTCCGACAGTCTTTGTTTCAGAAGCGTAACCCAGACATGAAAAGACAAGTTCATCATCGACCTGTATATCTTCCAATGAGAAAGAGCCATCGGAATCAGTCATGACGCCCGTCATCGTATCCTTCTTCTGAACGAATACGCCGACCAGCGGTTGACCGAACATGTCAACGACTTTTCCCGAGACGGTCATGGCTGTTGTTTCGGGAACGTCAGCGGCAGGTTCGGCAACATCCTCCGGAGATTGCGGGGATTCTGGAATTTTCCTTATGATAATAAATGAATCCTGAAAGGAAATTGTCCATCTCGAGCCTAATATGGAGGAGAGCATGTCCGAGACCGGGACATTATCATATGACCCGGTAACCTGCTTATCCCCAAATTCTCCGGAGTCCCCGACGACCATCAGCGAGAGTCCTGTCTGGGATTCAATGTCCTTTATTACCTGTTTCATCGAGGCCGATTCGTACTTCGAAGTAACTATCTGCTGCTGAGCCGAAGACTTCGGGGCAAAACCGGAAGCAAACAACAAGACGAGGGCAGCAGCAACTGCTCTCATTGTAAATCTTGTCTTCATTATTGTTGTGGAGGTTATTTTCAAAGTGTGTTGTTATATTGTCGGTTCTTGTCAGAGGAGAAATATCATCGTCGTGATAATGTCGCTCCGGTGTCGCTGAACGTCACATTGGCATTGCTCTCGGCACCGATAAGCCGCATCACGCACTCAAAACTTTCGCGGTTGATAAGCCTTATCGAATACTTGGTCGTATTTCGCTTGAGATATGGATCGACATTTATTTCCTTCCCATAGAGGAGGCTCAGGGAATCAGCGAGGTCTGAGAGAGTGTACCCCATGAATTCAACCTCTCCATCAAGCCATGCCTGGTAGGATGAGGTGCTGATATTCTTGATAGAATACTCCTTCGTGGATTTGGAATAAGTAAGGCTCTCCCCTGGAACCATTTTATACTCAACCGAAGGAGCACTGAATTCGACTGCGCCACGGATAAGAGTAAGGGAAACCTCGTCTGACTGTTCTGATGCGGAAAGGTTGAACCTCGTTCCGAACACCTTCACGAGACACTCGCCGGAAGAAATCTCAAAAGGATGTTCCCTGTCGGAGGAAATATCGAATACACCCTCACCGTCAAGGGAGACCTTACGGTTGGTGGCGGAGAATCCGGCGACCTGGGAAATCCTTGAGCCCGGTGACAGTCTGACCGTTGAGGCATCAGAAAAGAAAACAGTCTTCGACTCGTCGGGAGTTGCAGAGATCACGGTTGCAACGACCTCTGGATTGAAACGGGAACTCTTGGGGAAGAATTCAAACAATCCAACCATTACCGCAACGAGTACGAAGACTGATCCAGCCGTCCCTGCAACGCGTTTGAACACTTTGGAACGGCGTTTTTTCTCCAGGCGTCCCACGACGGCGGAGAAAGCATCCTTCTCCTCAGAACTCATCTGAGGAAGGAAAACTTCATACTTGAAACTTTTGTTTTTCATAAATGTGACAATATAACAACAAAGGACTCCGGTTTTAAACCCCGAAGTCCGCACTTTTCAAATGTTTTTTCAGTTTTTGATAAGCTCGGTCCAGGCTCTTGTAAACAGCTTGGACGCTGATACCCAACCGGCCCGATATTTCCTTTACGGTGAGCTCATCATAAAAGCTGAGTTCAAAAACCTTCCTGCATATGTCTGGAAGGTCTTCAATGCCGTGCCTGATCAGTATTTCAAGTTCCGCATAAATGCTCGACTCACGTTCAAACGATTCTGCTTCCGACTTTGCTTCGGAAAGAATACGCGCACAATAGCGGTTTTCAACAGCCTTGTGCTTGAGATAATTAAGACATGCATTCCTAGCCATCGCAAAAAGGATGGTTTCCGGAGGTACATTGCGGTAGCGTACGCGACGATCCCAGAAATTCACGAAGCAATCCTGAGCAATGTCTTTAGCTTCTTCAACCGAACCGACATAAAACGAACAATAGTCAACAATTTTCGAGTAATTGCTCGCGAAAATTACTGACAGTTCAAGATACTGGTTCCGGTCTTTCATCATTTATACAAGTCCGGAGAAGCCCATGAAGGCAAGGGCGAGGATGCCGGCGGTGATAAGGGCGATCGGGATGCCGCGGAAGGCCTTGGGGACATTGTTCAAGGCGAGGGTCTCGCGGAGGCCGGCGAAGATTATCATCGCAAGGCCGTAGCCGAGCGAGGTCGCGAAGGCATAGACGACGGACTGGCCGAGGCCAAAGCCCTTGTCGATGACACTTATCGCTACGCCGAGGACGGCGCAGTTCGTGGTGATCAGGGGAAGGAAGATTCCGAGGGCCTGGTAGAGCGAAGGGCTGACCTTCTTCAGGACTATCTCGACCATCTGGACGAGGGCGGCGATAACGAGAATGAAGGAAATCGTCTGGAGGAACTCAATCCCGAGAGGAACAAGTACGTAGTGCTGGAGAAGGTAGGTTACGACCGTGGCGAGCGTGATGACAAAGCATACGGCTCCGGACATTCCCGTAGCAGTCGAAAGCTTGTTCGAGACACCGAGGAAAGGGCATATTCCCAGGAACTGGGAGAGCAGGATATTGTTTACGAATATCGCTGAGATTATGATTATCAGATACTCCATGGCTATTTCTTTTCGGTGGCTTTTCGGAAGATTACGATAAGGTAGGCAAGGACGATGAAGGCTCCCGGAGCGAGCACGAAGGCGAGGATGCCGTCGGCCCCCAGGAACTTCCAGCCGAAGGCGGAGAAGTTTCCGAGGATCTCGCGGACAAGTCCGAGCAGGGTCAGTGCGAGGGTGAAGCCCAGTCCGATTCCGACTCCGTCGAGGGCGGAATCGATGACGCCGTTCTTGTTGGCGAACGCCTCGGCGCGGCCGAGGATGATGCAGTTCACGACGATCAGCGGGATGAAGAGGCCGAGGGTCTCATAGACCGAAGGGACATACGCCTGCATGAGGAACTGAAGGAGAGTCACGAAAGTCGCGATCACAACGATATAGGCCGGGATACGGACCTTGTCGGGGATGAAGCGGGCAATCGCGGAAATCGCCATGTTGGAAAGGATCAGGACGAACATCGTCGCGAGTCCCATCGACATGCCGTTAAGGGCGGAGGTCGTCGTCGCGAGAGTGGGGCACATGCCGAGAAGGAGGACGAAGGTAGGGTTCTCCTTGACGAGGCCTTTGGTAACAAGATTGAGTTTACTGTTCATCGCCGGTCTCCTCCATAGTTTCATTGTTGATAGCCGCCCATACCGCAACAGCCTTGGCTATCGCATCGGTATAGGCTCTCGAAGTAATAGTGGAAGCGGTGATCGCATCCACGTCGCCGCCGTCCTTCCTTACGAGAAGCTTCTTCTCGGAAGGGTTCCAGAGGCGGAACTGGTCGGAGAAAGCGGGCTCGACACACTTAGCGCCAAGGCCCGGAGTCTCGCTCTGGGAAAGTACCGAAGTGTTATACACTATTCCGTCGGCTGTCACTCCAACCATAAGACGGATCTCGCCGCCGAAACCGCCGGCCGAGCTCTCGATCGCGTAAGCGACGACCGAACTGTCCTTCGAAACGCTGTAATAATTGTATTCCACGCCATCAAGGGCTATCGACGCCCCTACAGGCTCCCCGTCAAAGGCGGGGACGACGGCAGAGATCGCGCTGGTCTTCTTGGCCGCCGCGGCATTGGCGATAGGCTCGGCCGTAAGCGCATCCACGCCGGCGAGAAGTCCCGAACAAACGAGACAGATCACCAGCAGACAGAGCGACATGTTCTTGAGATTCGATTCAACTGCCATAACTAAGCCCTCCCGTATTTTTTATTGTGACAGAAGCGGTTGATAATGGGAACGAAGGCGTTCATTATCAAAATCGCAAAGGAGATGCCTTCAGGATAGGCACCGAAGTAGCGGATAAGCATCGTTATGATGCCGATCCCAACGCCATAGACCACCATTCCGGAACGGCTCATGGGCGAGGTCACATAGTCGGTCGCCATATAGATCGAGCCGAGCATCACACCTCCGGTAAGAAGGTTGAAGACGGGGTCCGTGAAATGGGAGGGGTCAATCAGGTAGAAGATACCGGCAAAGACGAACATCGAGGCCCATATCGACAGGGTGATATGGGGCTTTATCACTCTCCGCACAAGCAGATAGACAAAGCCCAGGAGCAGGGCGGCGACGCAGAGCTCGCCCGCCGATCCTCCGAGATTGGAATACAGCATCTCGAGGTAGGAGAAGCCGTTGTCGGCATATATCTCGTCGAGGGTCATGCCGCTGGCCAGTCCTTCCTTCACGATCCCGAGGGGAGTCGCTCCGGATACAGCGTCGACCACGCTTGAGCCCCAGGCCTCGCCGATGGATCCGGGCACGGCCCAGTTCGTCATGTACGCGGGGAAGGAGATAAGGAGGAAGACACGGCCCGTTATCGCCGGGTTGAAGACGTTCTGGCCCAGGCCTCCGAAGGTCATCTTCGCAACGCCGATGGCGACAACTGCGCCGATTGCGAGGACCCACCAGGGACAGGTCGAAGGAACGTTCAGGGCAAGGAGAAGACCCGTGATGACGGCGGAGAAATCGCCAATCGTCGAGGGCTTCTTCAAAAGATATCTTGTTATGGCCCATTCAAGAAGCACGCAGCTGGCAACGCTCACGGCAACGAGCAGCAGCTCGTGCCATCCGTAAAAGACTATCGAGACGGCAGTCGCAGGGAGAAGGGCTATCACAACATCCCTCATGAGCGATCTGGTGGAAACCGCTGCGTGGAGATGGGGATTGGGGGATACTATTCTACTGGCCATACTATTTTCTCGGACGGGATTTAATGATTTTCATAACGTCTCCCTTGCCTATGCGGATTATGTCGAGAAGGGGGATATAAGCGGGGCAGGAGTAGAGGCAGCATCCGCATTCTATACAGTCCTGGACGGCATTCGCCTCGAGTTCGTCCATCATCGCATTGCGCGCAAGCTTGACAAGGAGGAAAGGCTCGAGTCCCATGGGGCAGGCCTCGGTACAGCGTCCGCAGCGGATACAGTCGGACTCCTTCCCGCGGCGGGTCTGGTCTTCGGTAAGGTACAGAAGGGAGGAGGATCCCTTGACGGTCGGGGCGTCGAGGTTAGCTATAGCCTTTCCCATCATCGGGCCGCCGCTCACGATCTTAGCGGCCTCTTCGGGAACGCCGCCGGCATACTCGGCGATGTAGGAAAGCGGCATACCGATTCTGAACTTGTAGTTATGCTGTTTCTCTATGGGCAGGCAGTCTCCGGTAACGGTGAGGACGTTGGAGACAAGCGGCTTGTTCTTCTGGACGGCCTCGTAAGTGGCGAAAGCGGTCATGACGTTCTGGACGACGGCGCCGACATCTATCGGAAGGCCGAGGGACTTTACTTCGCGGCCCATTACCGCATTGATGAGCTGCTTCTCGCCTCCCTGGGGATACTTCTTCATGAGGGGAAGGATGGAGATGTCCTCGTAGCCCTCGAGACCGCTGGCCTTGAGCTCGTCAAGAGCCTTGGTCATCGAAGCGACCGCTTCGGGTTTGTTGTCCTCTATGCCTATCACACAGCGGCAGCCTCCGAGGGCGCGGCGCATTATCGCGGCGCCGACTATAATCTCCGAAGGATGCTCGAGCATCATGCGGTAGTCGCTGGTAAGGTAGGGCTCGCATTCGGATCCGTTCAGGATCAGGCATTCGGCCTTCTTGTCGGGAGCGGGGTTGAGCTTGACGTGGGCGGGGAAGGTCGCGCCTCCGAGACCGACGACGCCGTTAAGGCGGATGCGGTCGAGGATGAAGGCCCTGTCCTCGGGGACGGCCTTCACGAGCGTATCGGAAAGATCGACCCCTTCGACCCACTCATCGCCCTCGACGGCTATCTCGACGCAGAGGGTGCTGTTGCCGGCGAGGTCCTTGCGCGGAGCGACGGACTTAACGGTTCCGCTCGCGGGAGAATGGACGAATGCGGAGATAAAACCGCCCGGCTCGCCTATCACCTGGCCTACCTTGACGGTATCACCGGCAGCGACAAGAGGTTTGGCGGGAGCACCGAGGTGCTGGTTCATCGACACATATACGGTCGAAGGCATGGGAAGGACCTCGATAGCGCAGTCCTTCGAGAGTTTTTTATCGGCGGTGTGGCTTCCGCCTATGGAGAAAGTCCTGTTAGCCATTGTTCACGTCCTCCTTACTTTCTTCGGCAACGGGAGCCGGCTTGGGTTTCAAAACGGGGAAATTGACGGCATGGATCGCACCCGTAGGGCATTCAGCAACGCATTTCTTGCAAAGCTTGCACTTCGCGGGATCGATATAGGCGAGGTTGTCGGCTACGACAATAGCCTCCTGGGCGCATACCTTGGCGCATTTGCCGCAGCCTATGCAGGCGGCGGAGCAGGCCTTCCTCGCGACAGCGCCCTTGTCCTTGTTCATGCAGGAGACGAAGACCCTCATCCCACGGGGGCCCTTCGGGCGGAGCTCGATGATATTCTTGGGGCAGGCCTTGGCGCAGGCGCCGCAGCCGGTACACTTGTCCTGGTCCACAACGGGAAGCCCGGTTTCGGGATCCATCGAAAGGGCTCCGAAGGCGCAGGCGGAGACGCAGTCGCCGCAGCCGAGGCATCCGAACGGACATCCGGTATCACCGCTGTAGAGAGTGGCCTTGACGCGGCAGGACTTCACTCCGTCATAATCATTGACCAGGGGACGGTTGGCGCAGGAGCCGTTACATCTTACGACAGCGACGAGGGGCGCCTTGGCAACGGCTTCGATGCCGAGGACAGAGGCGACCTTCTTCATGGTTTCGTTTCCGCCGACAGGGCAGAAATTCTTGTCGAGGTTGCCTTCGCGGACGCAGCTCTCGGCGAACGCGCGGCATCCGGCGAAGCCGCAGCCGCCGCAGTTCGCGCCGGGCATAGTCTTTTCGATTTCGTCGATGCGGGAATCCTCCTCGACGCGGAACTTACGGGCGACGAGGAAGAGGACCACTGCAAGCGCGGTTCCCAAAACTGTCAGTATAATGACAGTCCAGATTATCGTACCTACCATACAGTCTTATTTTATATAGAAAACGTATTCGTTGCGAAGACGGTTCCTGAGGAGATAGATTACAAGATAGTATACAGCTACCGCTCCTATTCCGGAGAGGCCGGCGGCGAGCTCGCCGAGGCCGGCTTTGTTCATGGAAAGAAGAACGGCAAGAAGCAGGATAAGGGGAATCACATAGGACACCCACACGGCCTTGAGGCCCATCGTCGCCTTGAGGCATACCTCGACCTCGTCGCCGGGGGCATAGGTTGCGAGGGGCGAAGTCGGCACCTCGACGGTCTTCGTAACGTTTTCGGAAAGCCCGCAGAGGGCTTTTGCGTGGCACTCGCTGCATGCAGACGAGGAGACTATCTCGACCACTGTCGTAGCCGGAGTCATGTCCACCACCTTGCCTTTATGAGAAATCTCCTCCATATCCGCCTGCGAAGTCATCGTTCATTGAATTCATTCTGGACTCATACTCCTGGGGCTCGCCGAAATCGGCGTTCGCGTCGGCAGGAAGGAAGCCGGCCGTCGCGGCATCGTCGAAGCGGGCGAGGTTGTCGTGGAATATGAGGTCTACGTCGCCGATCTCACCGTTACGGTGCTTGGCGATGATGAGCTTGGTCTCGCCCTTGACGGCATCCTCTCCTCCGAGACCCTGGTAGTCGCTCCTGCGGCTGGAGAGGACCATGTCGGCATCCTGCGCGAGTGAGCCGGACTCGCGGAGGTCGGAGAGCTGGGGACGGGTGTTGGAGCCCTGGCGCTGGACGGCGTTACGGGAAAGCTGGGAGAGGGCGATGATAGGAACGCCGTGTTCCTTGGCAGTCGCCTTGAGGGTACGGGAGATCGCGGCGACCTCCTGCTCGCGGAAGGCGCGCAGTTCGGCGGGGCCCTGCATGAGCTGGAGATAGTCGACAACTATGAGCTGGACCTTCTTTTCCTTGACGAGCCTCTTGACTTTGGAGCGGAACTCCATGACGGGAAGAGAAGGAGTGTCATCGATATAGAGGGGAGCCTGGGAGAGACGGCGGAGCTGCTCCTCGAGCCTCTTCCAGTCCTCGCTCTCGAGGGGAGTACCGCCCTTGATCTTCTTGGAGTCAAGTCCGGTCTCGCTGACCATCATACGTTTGGCGAGCTGGATCGCGGGCATCTCGAGGGAGAACACCGCTACGGGGATATTATGGTCGACGGCGGCATTCCTCGCGACATTGAGCGCGAAGGCCGTCTTACCGACGGAAGGACGGGCGGCGAGGATAATAAGGTCGGAGGCCTGCCATCCGAGGGTTATGGCGTCGAGGCTGGGATAGCCGGAAGGGACACCGCTCAGGCCGCCCTTGCGTTCCTGGGCCTTCTCAAGGTCGCCTATAGCCTTGTTGATGATGTCCTTCATGACCTGGGCTTCCTTGGTGTTGCTGCTCTCGACAGCCTCGAAGATCCTTGACTGGGCGTTGTCGATAAGGTCCTCGACATTGGCGCCTTCATCGTACGCGGTCTTCAGGATAGAGTAGGAAGCAGTAATCAGACGGCGCTGGATCCACTTCTGCTTGAGGATCTTCGTGTAGAACTCTATGTTGGCGGCGGCGCTTATCTTCGACGAAAGTTCGGCAAGGCGCACCGCGCCCCCGACAGTCTCGAGATTGTTATTCCGGCGGAGCTGCTCGTTGACGGTAACGATATCGACGGGCGCATGGTCGTTGTAGAGCGCCCTCATCGCCTCGTAGATCAGCTGGTTGCGCTCGTCGTAAAAGCAGGTCTTCTCGGTGAGGTCCTCCATGACCTCATCGATACAACCGGGTTCCACAAGTAGTGCACCGAGGACTGCCTCTTCGACATCAAGAGCTTGAGGCGGTTTATTACCCATCTCAAGCCCTAATGATTCAAGATTGACCCCGGCAGATTTGCGCCCAGCGGCGCCGCGTTTCCTATCGCCGTCTTCTGCCATAGCCTTATCTTATGTGTAAAAAATTATTCTCCGAATTCGGGATTGACAAGAATCCTTCCGCAGTAGTCGCAGATTATCATCTTCTTGTTGGAAGCGATATCTATCCTGCGCTGAGGAGGAATCTGGCACATGCAGCCGCCGCAGGAGTCACCGTTGATGACGGGGACGACGGCGAGGTGGTTGTGGACGCTGGCGCGGATC
>JAKSJS010000060.1 GCA_024398155.1 Bacteroidales bacterium
TATGTCCTTGCCGCCGGCTTCGGGGCCTTCGATCCCCAGGCAGAGCTGGAAGTCCTCCTCGTTGCCGATAAGGATGTCGGCAAGGGAGCATATCTCGGAGAAGGCGGCGCGGAGTTCCTCCTCGCGGCCTTTCCAGAAAGAGGCGCGGAAATTAAGGTCGAAGCTTATCGCAGTACCGTATTTCTTCGCGACGCGGGCTATGTCGAGGCAGAACTTTGTCGTCTCCGGGCTCAGGGCGGCGACAAGGCCGCTCATGTGGACTATCCTTACGCCTTCGACGCCGAATATCCTCTCGAGGTCGAAGTCCTCGGCGGAGAGGGTGCGGCCTACCTCGCCGGCCCTGTCATTCCATACGCGGGGACCGCGTGAGCCGTAGCCGCTGTCGGCTACGTTTATCTGGTGACGGTAGCCCCAGGGGCCTCCCTGAGGCCTTTCGGGTCCTTCGAAGTCCATTCCGCGTGAGCGCAGGTTGGACTTGATATAGGCAGAGAAGGGGCTGCCTTCAACGAAGGCTGTGAGCACCTTTACGGGAAGACCGAGGTAGGAGGAGATGGAGGCTACGTTGCTCTCGGCGCTTGTCGCCTGGAGGCGCAGGAGGTCTGTGGACCCGACGGGCTGGCCGCCCTCGGGACACAGCCTGAGGCCCATGCTCGTGGGAACAAGGAGGGCGTATCTTGCGTTATTCTTAAGTTTCATATCAGATTTTAATAACAGGAGTCGATCACTCCGCGGAGATAACCGATGGACTCGGCCACACCGTTCTGGGGAGCAGTATTGTCCTTTTCGAATTCAAGGGATACGACTCCGTCATATTTCACCTTCTTCAGGGCCTTTATGATAGCCTTGAAGTCCATTATGCCGCGTCCCATCTCCCAGGTGCCGCCGCTCTTGTCTGCTGCAGTCTCATCCTTGATGTGGATGTCGTAGATCCATTTAGAGTATTTCTTTATGTCCTTTGCTACATTGTATCCCATGCGGATTGTGTGGCCCAGGTCCATGCAGCAGCCTACGCCGAGGGACGGGTCGCCGACCTTCTCGACAACCGTACGGATGTCGGGGAAGGCGGCCCCGTCGGGACCGTGGGTATGGATCGCGACGCGGATGCCGGTCTCCTTGACCTTGGCGATCACGTAGTCGAGAAGATCGTAGTCGGGAACGCCTATGAACATCTTGAGACCGAACCTTTCGGTATAGGCGAAGGCGCGGTCCACTTCAGCCTCGGAGTGCATGTAGATAGGGCCGAGGATGTAGGGATCGACATCGTATGAGGCGCATTTTTCCTTGAAGGCAGCCATCTGTTCCTCAGTCGCGGAAAGGGGAAGCCAGAAGTCCTTTATCGAGAGATAGTGGACTCCCATCTTCTGGAGGCTTGCAAGGGTCTCGTCGATGGAGAAACGGAGGAAGGTGTAGCCGGCTACGCCTATCTTGACGTCTTCCGAAGGGTGTTTTTCAAGGGTCTGGGCGCTGATGGTAGCGCTGAGTGCAAGGGCCGAAAGGGCAAGTATTATTTTTTTCATCATATCTTGTATTTATCGTCTAGTGTAAGGGTCTTTTCCTGGAGGAGGGCTTCGTCGCCGAGGATGGCGTAAACCGAGGCGTAGTAGGCTTCCTCAAGGATTTTGGGAGGCTGGACTCCGGTTATCGCGGCGCGGCAGAAAGCCTGCATGATCTCGAAGGTGCCGTCGCTCCGGAGGCCTTCGGGCATGATGGAGACACCCTTGTCCTCAGAGCCGGTCTCGGCGACGAAACTTGTACCGGCGAAGGCCGAGTTCGTGAAGATGTTGTTCTCGATCTCGCCGAGGAGCTGGCGCATGCCGCTCTTGGGCGCGGGGTTCTCGTAGTAGAGTCTCGAACGGGTGAGGTCGACCGTTCCCTTGTTGCAGAGAATGTACTCTCCCATGCCGAAATGCTTGTTGGAGATGACGGATTCGAACGTCATGTTGATTCCGTTAGGGAAGGTGTATATGACGGCGACATTGTCGAAGACCTCGCGGCCGTCCTTCCAGAAAATCGTCGAGCCGCTGCCCATGACCTTCTCGGGATACATTCCGAGGGCCCAGGTGCCGTTCTGGATCTGGTGGCAGGCAAGCTCGGTCATGAGGCCGCGGGAATACTCGCGGTAGAGGCGCCAGTTGATGTGACGCTCGTATTCGGGCTCGCAGGGCCTTCTCCAGTCACCGTTCCTGAACCAGTAGTTGCGGACGTTCACTATCGGGCCGAGCTCGCCGCTCTTAATTATCTCGAAAGCCTTGAGGTATTTCGGGTCGAAGAGGCGCTGCTGGCCGACGAAGAAGATCTTGCCGGAGGCGACGCCTGTCTTGTAAAGGTCGTAGCATTCGTCTATCGTATAGCACATTGCCTTTTCGCAGAAGACGTTCTTGCCGGCGGCGAAGGCCGCTTTAGCAATCTCGTAATGGCGGAAAAGGGGAACGGTTATCACGACAGAGTCAACATCCTTGTCGTCAAGCGGCTCGCGGTAGTCGCGGTAGAGCTTCGAGCCCGGGCAGATCGCAGCGGCGGCCTGGAGGTTCGGCTCATATATGTCGCAAAGGGCCACGATCTCGGCCTCGGGCATCTGGAGGAGCTGGGTTATGTGGAGCTGACCGCGCGATCCGGGGCCTATGATACCGATACGGGTCTTTTCGCCACGGACTTCCGAAGCGGCCTTGGGCGTACAGGAAGTCATCCAGGGGAAACTCGTGAGGGCTGCGGCCGCAAGGCCAGCCGAACCGAGAGTCCCGAGGAATGACCTGCGGTCCATGTTATTCTTGTTGTTGTCAGCCATTTATTTCGATGTATTTGTATTCTTCAAAATTGTTCATTATCGCGTCCCGGTCCTCTTCCGGGGCAGCATACAGGGCTGTCGATAGAATCTCGCAGACAAGGGCGGAGCGGCCGGTTACGGCCAGGTCGGGACCCTCCGAAACGGGCCTCCCGTTTCTCGGGTTCACGATACCCGTCCGGCCCAGAGGGCCCCGTCCGGAGACCGACAGGGCGCTGTCGCGGAGCCTGAAGACCTCGCCTCCTTCGGCGGCTTCCACCCGCCACTCGTCGCCGAGGGGATGGGCTCCGACACCAAGTACCGAACTGTTGCCGGCGTTCACTAGGGCCTTGTCTATCCCTTCCTCATTCAATATTGTCCTTATCCTTTCGACAGCATATCCTTTGCCTATCCCTCCGAGGTCCAGGAGGATGTCCTCGGAAGCCCTTTCGACGGAATGGGTCGGGGGGAAGGTCCTGTAGGCTGGTCTAGCTATAGTCCTCGAGAGAGCGGCTATGTCGAAGTAGCCTTCAGTTCCGGCGCGGAACTGCTCGGAGAGTTCGAGCAGGAAATAGAGTTCGTCCCCGACCCTTACAGTACCCTTGGCCCTGTTCAGGGCGGAGAGGGAGCTTCCGGGAAGATGACGGCTCAAGTCCTTCTCGAGTCCGTTTACACAGTCCTCGATCCGCGAGGCAATCCTCCGCCCCCTTTCTTCGTCCTTTTCGACGAAAAGGAGCTCGAAGCGGGTGTGCATTGCCCCGAAGGCGGAGTACACCATCGGGGCAGCGGGATTCTTTAGGCTGTGGACGAACTCTTCCATCTACTTCTTTATGAAGATCCTTTTTATCAGACAGACGATGAGTCTTATGAGTGTAACGACTATCAGTAACGCGAGCGTCAGTATAAGGGTGTAGCCTATCTGAGTGAAGATCTCGCTGAAGGGAGTCCTATACTTTATTATGCTGTAGACATTGACTCCTACGGCCACGATGAAGCAGCCGAGGACTATCAGCATCTCGCGACGCAAAGTCTTTCCGCTTATTGTAATGTCCTTCATGTCGTCAGTCAGCCATGTAGTACTTCTCCCATCCGGCTCTGGGGGTCGGGCCCCAGAGAAGCTGGTTGGCGAGAGGGTCGTTGGTTATCTGTTTCTTCTCGCGGTCGAAGACTATCTTGCGGCCTGTCCACTGAGCTATTACGCCGAGGCAGAACACCTCGGAGAGGGGAGCGGAGATGGAGAAGCGGGAATGGGCCTCCTCCTCGCCCTTTATGGCCTTGAGGAAGTTGGAGTAGTGGTTGGAGGTAGGAGCGGGGACTTCGGGGAGAAGGGCTTCCATCTCCTTGGCCTTGGACTCGGGTATGATGGAAAGGGTGGAACCGTGGGAGGCTCCCTTGAAGGTAAGGGTCTTGGAGTAGATCTCCTTGCCGGGGTTGAGTTTCGCGGGTTTGATCTTGCCGCCGGCTACGGCCGGAACGTTGGGGTCTATTTCGGACACTCCGTATCCTTCGGGGACCTCGGGGATGTTGTCGAGACCGTCGTACCAGGTAAGGTCAACGGGAGGCATCTCGCCGCGGGCGGGGAAGTGGAACTTCAGCGTCGAGGACATCGGGAAGAAGAACGGGTTGTGGTCCTTGAGGTAGAGGGGCTCAACGGTATCGGGGAGGCCGAGCTCGAGGAACTCATGACAGGTGTCGATAAGGTGGGCACCCCAGTCGCCGAGGGCTCCCATGCCGTACTCGTACCAGCATCTCCACTGGCCGCGGTGGAAGTTGTCATGGTAGGCCCTGTCGTGGGTCTGCATCTTCCATACGTCCCAGTCCATCGTCTTGGGCATGTTGTCGCCGACGGGATATTCGGTCATCTTGGGGTCCCAGCTGTGCCAGCGGCGGCTGTTGTTCATGTGGGCTGTAATCGCGGTCACGTCCTTGATAATGCCGGCCTCTTTCCAGGCTTTGAACTGGTAGTAGTTGCCCTCGGAGTGGCCCTGGTTGCCCATCTGGGTGACTACTCCGTATTTCTTCTCGGCGGCCATAAGGAGCTCGCACTCCATGAAGGTTCTGGCGAGGGGCTTCTCGACATAGACGTTTATGCCGCGGCGCATCGCATCGATACAGATCGCGAAGTGGCTGAAGTCGGGGGTAGCGATACATACGGCATCGATCTTATCCTCAATCTCGTCGAGCATTATGCGGAAGTCCTTGTAGCGGGGTACGTCGGGGAACATGTCGATCACCTCGGTAGTGTGAGGAGCGCCCATGTCGACGTCGCAAAGGGCTATGACGTTTATCATCTCAGTCCCGATGAAGCCCTTGAAGTCTTCGTTGCCGCGGAATCCGATGCCTATGAAGGCCATGTCGATCTTACCGTTGGCTGCGGGCTTCTTGTCGCGTTTTTTATTCTTCGGAGGAAGACAGCTTGTAAGGAGGGCGGGGGTTATCGCAAGCCCTGCGGCGCCGGCAGCGCCGAGCTTGAGGAAATTTCTTCTTGTATAAGAGGTCATAGCAGTATGTTATTTAGAGTTCTTTGATTTTTATGTTCTTGTAGTGGACCTCGTTGCCGTGGTCCTGGAGGAGGATGTAGCCGCTTTCGAAGTTGCCGAAGTTGACCCATCCGCGGTATTTGCTGTAGGCGACGAGGGCGTTCCATTCCTGGGTGTTGCGCTCGTATTCGATGATAGTAGTGCCGTTGAGGATGTGGCTGACTTTGTTGCCTTTGACGATGACGGTAGCGTTGTTGAATTCGCCGGGGACATAGGGCTTGTCGTCGGGTGCGGGGATAAGGTCATAGAGAGATCCGAGGGTGCGGTTGCCTTTCACGCCGAGCTTCGCATCGGGATGGAGGGTGTCGTCGAGGATCTGGAACTCACAGCCGATGGAGGAGCCGACGGTGGGGTTGTTGACCTCGGGGTTGACGAAGTATTTGATACCGGAGTTGGCACCGGGAGTGATCTTGAAATCCACGCTCAGGATAAAGTTCGTGTACTTCCTGTCGGTGATTATGTCGCCGCCATTGGTGGACTCCGAGCCGCCGGCTTCCTCGACTACGAGTTCGCCGTCGGAGATGTGCCATCCGCCGGTAGGGAACTGGCCGGTTCCGCGGGCGCTGACCCATCCGTCAGAGGTCTCCCCGTCGAAGAGAAGCTTCCATCCTTCACGGATCTCTTTCTTTGTCAAGGTGTTGTCGGGAACGTTTTCAATTGTGGTCGAGCAGGCGGTAAGGGCCGCGAGGCCAAGCAGTGTTATCAAGATATTGCGTACCATGGTTGATGTTAGATTTACAACTTATAAAGATACTGCTTTTCAGCGAATTTTTCTTAATTTTGTGGGAGAACATTCAATATTACTTTGTATGAAACGTTTTATTCTCCTGTTTGTCGCTTTGGGCCTTGCCCTTGCTGCCCTCTCTTCCTGTTCGAAACCCGAATACGGTGATATTATCATCAATAACGCAACGGGCTACAATTTCACCAGATGTACTTTCCATTTCGTGAATTCCAAGAACAGCGAAAACGATGTCGCTGTCCGCGACACGGGCGCTTTTCCTGACAAGGGCTCTATCACTGTCTCACAGGGAGCGAAATTCTTCAAAATGACCGCCTATACTGACGATGGCCATTTTGTAATGACCTACGGCCTCAAGGCTTTGGACGGCATGACTATCGCGAAGAGCGACATAAGAATTGTGACGAGGGCTGAATGAAGGATGGAAGCTCTCAAGGTAAACTTCGTTGAGGGGCTTGAGGCCCTGGGCGAGGCGGCCCTCGAAGAGGCCTTCGCCGCGAACGCCGTCCCGGCGAAAGTCGCAAACGTCAATTGGCCCTCCTCATATCCATATAAACCCGATTGCTGTTTCCAGGTCCTGAGGAGTCGGGAAGTCCTCGGCGTGCGCTTCGAAGTCGAGTCCCTCGACCTTCGCGCCACCGCCTTCGAGGATAACGGCCGCAGCTGGGAGGACAGCTGCTGTGAGTTCTTCGTGTTGGGCTCGGACGGCAAATATACAAATGTGGAGACGACTTGTATCGGCTCGGTCCTCATGGCCCGCGGAGCGGGCCGCGAGGGGCGCGAGAAGCTTCCGATGGAAGCCCTCGCCCGCGTCATCCGCTACTCCTCTCTCGAACATAAGGTGTACGACCTGATTGGTGGTCCATATAAATGGTCCATCATGGTCCTTGTACCGTTCGATCTTCTGGGCCTTGACAAGGACAATCTCCCCGCGACGGTAAGCGCGAACTTCTACAAGTGCGCAGACCTTACCGCCAATCCCCATTTCCTTTCCTGGAACCCGGTAATAACAGAAACTCCGGACTTTCATCGCCCGGAGTTCTTCGGTATTTTGAATCTTTAGGATTTCCTAGAAAACCTTTCCGAATACAATATTCGTAAACGTCGAGAACAGGATCTTGAGGTCGAACCACCAGGAACGGTGGCGCAGATAGTAAAGGTCCAGTTCCAGGCGTCTTACCATCTTGTCGAGAGTGTCGGTGTATCCGTTCTTGAGAGTGGCGTAAGAGGTAACTCCCGGACGGATCTGGTAGAGATAGTAGTAGCGGGGATCGACCTCCATTATCTTGTCGATGAAGTACTGACGCTCGGGGCGGTATCCGACGAAAGCCATATTGCCGACGAATACATCCCACAGCTGGGGGAGCTCGTCGAGATGGTGCTTGCGGAGGAACTTTCCGACTTTAGTGAGGCGGGGGTCGTCATCGCCTGAATACAAGGCGGGACCGGCGCTCTCGGCGTCAAGCTTCATCGAACGGAACTTATGGATATTGAAAGGACGGCCGAAACGTCCAATCCTTTCCTGGCTGTATATCGCAGGGCCGCCGTCTTCCCTCGTTATGAGGATGTAGCAGAGAAGGAATAGGGGAGAGAAGATTATAAGGAGGAAGAAGGCTATGATACAGTCTATGATTCTCTTTCCATTTCTCTCGAAGGAAGTCATGCCGTCGGGTATGTAGTCGATTGACTTGTTGTTTATCTCCTTAATCGCCTGGCGGGACATGTTCCCGAACTTGACTTCATCAATCCTCGGAGCATTGAGTATATGGATGCCGAGGGCGAGGCAGTCATCGATAAGCTTCTGTCTTTCAGGTATGTCTCCGTCGGGGGCGAAGAGTATGCCCTCGAAACCGAGTCTCGTTTTGAGTTCAGCGAGTTGCTCCAGGCTCTCTACAAAGTAGGCTTTGCTGTTACGGAGTATCTGTCCGTTCTTTTCCTTCTTCGAGGTCAGGAAACCGACGATCTGGTAGTTGGGAGACTCGTAGAGGCGGTCAACCATCGCAATGGACTTGTTGCCAGTTCCGTAAACGATTACAGGCAGTTTGTCCACGTTTGCCCCGAAATTGTCCGCCTTGAGATTCTCGTATATGCTTATGATGATTACTCGCGCGAGAATCATCAGCACGAGGGTGAAGAAGAAGTCGGAGAGTATTACAAAGGTTTCTGTACTGGCATTCTCGAAGTGGAATATCTGGGCGATAAGGCTCAGGCCGAGGAGACCGTCCTTCATAAGGATCGCGAGCATCAGGTTGCCTATCGAGCGATAGGTCGAGTGACGGATAACAATCTTATGGGTACCCAGGGCCAGGAAACTTACGAGCGAGCATATAGTCGCCGCGAGTACCCAAACGAGCAGGTAATGCTGGAAGCCGAGGATCGGGTGGAGCTGCCAGCGCACAAAAAGGACGCCGAGCAGCGATCCTACGATGGAAATGCCCATGTCGAGAATCAAAACTGCCCAGCGGCTTACAAACTTTGAGTCCTGTATGCTCAAACTATATCAGTAGTTTTCGACTGTTCTACTAGTGCTCGATAAGAACGCTACGGTCGAGACGGGGATCGGAGTTCTCGTCGGAGATTACCGCGTCGCGGAAGATCAGGCGGTCACGTGAGATACCATACTCATTGACGAGGAAGTCGATGGTCTTGTTTACACGGTCGTTAGCGAGTCTGGTGTTGATCTTCTCGTTACCAGTTCCCTTATCGGCGAAACCGGTGAAGTTGAACTTGCGGTCAGGGTCGATTGAGATAACTGTCTCGACATAGTATTTGAGGTGCATCTTCTCGGTTACTGAGAGATCGGAGATGTTCTTGTCGAAGAAGAGGCGGATAGGAGCGATACCAAGAGCGTATCCTACATAGACTGTATCGGTGTTCTCGATAACTTCGGGCTTGCGGTTGCGGAGAGCCTCGTTCTCGTCCTCGAGATCATCGTTCTTGTCCTGGAGATCGTCGTTCTTGTCCTGGAGGTCTTTGTTCGCGGCTTCGGCGGCAGCGAGGGCAGCCTCGGCAGCGGCGAGAGCGGCGAGAGCCTCGGAGGCATCACCGTCACCGCCACGGCTCCAATCTGTGCGGCCGATCCAGTACTGGACGCCGATAGTAGCTGTAAGCGCGTTGGATATTCCACCGTGATCCCAGTTGTGGAAACGTGCGGAGAACATCATGTTGCGGACGTCGAAGGTGAAGTGCCATCTTTCGGCCATGCGGAAGGTGTTGAGGAGACCGAAACCGGCAGCGAACTCGTTGTCGGAGGTGTTGGTTCTTCTGGAGAAGTATCCGTATTCATTGGCGTCATCCGTAACGTCATAAAGGCGGAGCCAGCCGCAGTGGACATAAGGATTGATGTTCCAGACGCGGTCGCGGCGATAGCCCCAGATTGTATTGATGAAGTTCCACATAACGTCACCATGGACATATGCGAAACCGAAATTCTCAAGGAGTTTATCGTCGGCTCCTTCTACAGTTCCCGTAGAGTTCTCAGAACCGGTGAGACCGGTATATGCAAGACGGAGTCCGAGTTCGGGACAGAACCATTTTCCAAAATAGACGTCAAGGGCGGTGGGCTTTACACGCGCGGTAACGTCGTTCTGTTTGTTGGA
>JAKSJS010000061.1 GCA_024398155.1 Bacteroidales bacterium
ATACGATATGGCGGAAACGGTCGCTTTCCTCGGAAACAAGGTCGACAGAGGTCTTGTAGCCTTTCTTCCTGAGTCCGTCGAGGACGCGGGCGGCAACGATACCGTACTCGGGATCGTCCTTGTCCATCTCGGTGAGGAGAAGGAGATAGCCGAGGTGGAAGATCTTCGCGTTATTCTCGATCGCGAGGACCTTTTCGGCATTGAAATGGTCGCATGCGCCGCGGTAATGGAAGAAAGTACGGGTCTTCTTTCCTCCAGTCTCGCTCATGACGTCTGTATAGGAAGTGTCGTCGTCGACGACTTCAAGGGCGTCGATATTGATCCCGGCCTCCTTGAAAAGTTCTATGGCCATTGCTCCGTTGCTGTCATTGCCGACACAGCCTCCCGCATAGAGCGGAAGTCCTGATTTGAGTTTTGCTATATCCATCAGGCAGTTATGGGTGAGACCTCCAAGAGCTTTCTGGACTTCTGTGATAGTTACAAGATTGCCGATAGTAGGAAATACGGGAATCATTTTGATGGTATCGACGACCAGCGTACCGGCCGCGCAGATACCATTTCTTTTCTCGGTGTTTGCCATTTCGTTTATAGATGTTATCAGTTATGATTCAAAAAATCTATCAAATATACTAAAAAATCAGTACTTGAAGACAAGGGTGCCGCCTTCGAGGAAAAGTTTGTTGGAAATCTGACAGTCACCGAGGGGTTCTCCGTCGAGTTCTATGGAGGATATCCTGTCCTCATAGCTTCTTCTGCCTTCAGTACGGATCACTACTTTTTTCTGGATGCCGGCAGGTTTGATCACTATGCGGTCGAAGATGGGCGAGAAGAGTTCATACTCGTCACGTCCGACAGTGAGGGGATAGAATCCCATCTGGGCGAACATGTACCATGCACTCATAGTGCCGACGTCCTCGTCCATCTCGGGGGCATAGCCCTCGAGCTCATTACGGAACGCGCGGCCGACATAAGGCTCGGGGTACTCGGCATTGCCGCCGTAGACATGGACCATATTGTCATCAGTCAGGTATGAGCGGACGATCTCGGAGGTCCTGTCATACGCGCCGAGACGGTTGAAGATGAAGGGAGTCTGGATGTCGGGCTCGTTGCCCTGGTTGAACTGTTTCTTGTCGAAGAAATCATTAAGCTCCGAGACGAGCTGCTCCTTCCCTACCCATTCGACAAGACGGTCGTAATACTGGGGGCACATCCAGCGGTACTGGTAGCGCGAGCCCTGATAGAGGCCGTTGCGGCGCATGACGGTGAACGAAGGCGTGATCTCCATGAATTCCTTCTTCCATACGGACTCGAAGAGCGTATCGGCCTTCTCGGTGTAATACGCCGCGTCATCCTCGTTGCCGAGGATAGCGGCGATCTCGCCGAGGGCCCACATGTCGTAGCAGGACTCGAGCTTCTGGTCGGGCTTGGACATGGGATAGTCACGCTCTTCCTCGAGCTTCATTCCCTCGTAACCGTAGCTCATGTCGAAACCTTTGATGCCCTTGCGGTAAGCGTCAAGAAGAAGGACATTGGCATGTTCGGTACGAACGGTCGGACAGGCTTCATAGGGAGTCGCCCAGTTTCTCTTTCCGTTATGGTAAAGGTGGACAAGGGACTCGCACATATCCCCCATCGCCTCGGGTTCGAGAACCGTAAGCATAGGGATTTTAGCGCGGAAAGTGTCCCAGAGGCTCCAGGAGCTGTAGTAGGTGAAGCCCTCGGCCTTGTGGACCTTGCCGTCAGTTCCGAAGTAGAATCCCTCGTCGGAAGTAACGTTCATCGGGCTATGGTAAATCCTCATCAGAGACGTGTAGAAAAGGATTTTCTGCTCCTTTGTGGAACCTTTTACGGATATGCGGTCAAGCTTCTCGGCCCAGAGTCCGGAAGCCTCCTTGCGGAGGGTCGCGAACGACTTGCCGGAGTACTTTTCAGTAATCTTCTCGGCGTTTGCCTGATCAATCGCGGAAAGCGAAATGCGGACTTCGACTTTGGAAGCGTTGAAGTTCAGTACAGCCGACGTAGAGTCCTTAGCTGCGACAGCGAAAGGCTCGGAAGTCGTAAGGTTGAAGTAGAGCTTGTAGCGGCCGCGGGCGCAGACAGTAGGGCTCTTTACGAAGCCGACTATCCTGTTGCTGTCCATGATCTCATAGGCGCATTCCTTACCGGTCGGGTCTATCGAGGACATGAAGTCAATATACAGGAGGGCGTCGCCGGCAAAGCGGTACTCCTCGACAGCCATGTCGCGGGTCGCAGTGAAACGGCCTTTCACGCCATTGCTGAACATCGTCTCGTAGTATCCGGGCACAGCCTTTTCCGTTCCCTTGACGATAAAGAGGCTGTCCGAGGCGGCGCAGGGCTTGATCCTAAGGTCGCCGCCGACGCCGGAGCATCCGGTACCGGAGATACGCGTCACGGAAACGCCGGTCGTATGGGGCACGGCATAATCATAGCCGGCATGCTGCCATGGAGAGCTGTCGGGGCATACGGATACGTACCCGAAGGGCACGGAGGCGGCAGGGGTCACCTGGCCGTGGTCGCCGGAGGTGCCCATGAACATATTCACAAAACGCGCATTGCCGCAACACCCGTCAAAGACGGCCGTTGCAGCAATGACAAGGGTCAGAGCTATCCTTTTCATTATGAGAGCTTGGTATATGCAACTTTGCCGACAAGGGTCATCGGGAGGTCATCGCGGACTTCGATAACGTAAGGAAGAGCGTACTTCGCGACATGTCTCTTGCAGTGGATCATAATCGACTCGCGGAGTTCGGGAGAGTCCTTGTATCCGTCCTTCAAGACGACGAAGGCCTTTACTTTATGGATCTTATAATCGTCGGGAACACCGATTACGCAACTTCTCCTTACAGCCTCGTGAGCTTCGAGGATATTCTCTATCTGGGAAGGATAGACGTTGTATCCGCTCGTTACGATCATCCTCTTGATCCTCTGCTTGAAGTAGATGAAACCTTCCTCATCCATGACACCGAGGTCACCGGTATGGAGCCATGTCCAACCGTCCCCGTGGACCTTGAGCGTATTGCGGTTCTCCTCCTCATGGTTGATGTATCCGAGCATGAGCGAAGGGCCTGCAATGCAGATTTCGCCCTCAGTGCCGTAAGGTACCTCTTCGGTAGTCCCTACAGCGCATATCTTGAAGTAAGTGTCGGGATAAGGGAGACCTATGCTTCCCTCCTTCTCCTTATTGTAAGGAGTGAGGCAGCTGGCGGTTACGCACTCTGTAGTGCCGTAACCTTCGCGTACACGTATCGTCGCCTTATGGTCAGCAAGGAACTTGTCGAAACGTTTCTTGAGCTCGATGGAAAGGGAGTCGCCACCGGAGAAGACACCCTTGAGGCAGGAAAGGTCGACGCCGTCGAGGTATTTGTTGCGGGTGATGCCCTCGAAGAGGGTCGGGACACCGGCAATGAAGTTCGGGCGGTTGTCCTTTATGAGCTTGGCGTAGCTCTTTACGTTGAAACGGGGAACAAGTATCGAAGTTCCGCCGCATACCATCATCGTGTGGATGCATACGCCGAGGCCGAAGCCGTGGAATACGGGCATGGCGGCGAGCATCTTGCCATGGTGGACGACCTCGTTGCACATAGCCTCGGTCTGACGGGCAAGGGCATTGAAGCTGTAGTCAGAGAGCATGATGCCCTTGGTGACACCGGTCGTTCCGCCGGAGAAGAGGACCACTGCCTCGGTATTGGGATCCTTGTCAGGCACAGCATAGCCTTCGGAAACGGACTTTCCGCCTTCTATGAATTCCTTCCAGAGGATAACCTCGTCGGAGGTCTGGACTTTGGTGAGCTTGCTCTCGGTAAGGAGTCTGAAAGCGACCTTCTTGATGAAGGGAAGTTCGTCGGAGATGCGGGCGATGATGAGCTTGCGGAGCGGTCTCTGGGTCTTTACATCAAGGAATTTGACATAGAACTGGTCGAGGGTCACAGCTACGTCGCAGTCTGTTTCATTGAGGTCGTAGACGATTTCTCCGACAGCGGAAAGAGGATGGACCATCGTCGCGATGGCGCCTATCCTGTTGAGTCCATAGAGGCAGTAGACTGCCTGGGGGACGTTGGGCATGCAGACCATTACGCGGTTTCCGGGGCGTACGCCGAGGGCGTAGAAAGCTTTAGCGACTTCGTCTATGTGGAGTGCGAAATCAGAATAGCTGATTTTTCTGTCCATGAAGGACAATGCGGGGAAAGCACCTTCTTTGGCTGCCGTCTCGAGAACGGTCTCGCTCATAGAAGTCTTGCTGTAGGTAAGGTGGAAGGGGACTTCCCCATAACTCTGGAGCCAGGGCTCCTTAACTGTTTGTGGCATAGTACACTTCTTTTATTATTACTTGTTATTGATCCGTCCGAAGACCTTGAGGCTGTACCAAAGTATCTGGTCGAATACGGGCGGCGCATATAATGTGGCGGCTGCAAGGAGCAGCGCACCGACAACGCTCAAATGGGTGAAGCCGGCGATCAGGGCACCGAGGACCGTGAACCAGGTCAGGGCCTGTTTCGTGGCGAAACGTATCGTATTGCTCCAGGTCTTGTCCTTTACCTTGTGGACAAGATATTCGGAAACGGCTACGATTGGAAGGGCGAGGAATCCCGAAACGGCAAGCACAGGAAGAAGCGCAGCGGCTTTTATCCTGTCCTCACGGGTGTAGGTCTTCCTTGTTTTCCTATAGAAGGCCTTCTCGTTTGCTTCGAGATTTTCGTCGTCGGGGAAATATGTAATGAGTTTGGATATTCTTTCCTGGAGAAGGGCTGTAAGCTCTTCGATGGACTCCCCTCCCTTGATTTCGATCGGGTCGTCATAAGTTATTGTGGCTGAGGCCATATTGTGGAAATAGTCCTCATACTCAATACCGGCAGGGACGATGTATACCGGACGGTCGGGATATGTAGCCTTGGCCTGGAGGGCTATGCGGGCTATGCCCGTCTTGAACGGGAGAAGGCTGCGGCGGGCGCGATGGGTGCCTTCGGGATGGATCGCAAGGGCAAGTCCGTTGTTTATCGTCTCGACAACGTTGTCAAAGACGGCGACGTTCTTTTCCTGGGAGTCATCGCAGTCGCGCTTTCTGTATATCGGAAGCATCTTGAGGTTGGTCAGGCACTTTCCGATAAGCGGGTTGTTGAATATGTCGGCTCTCGAGACAAAGGCAGTCGGTTCCTTGCGGGACTGGAGGATTACAAGAGAGTCCATGAGGCAGTTGCAGTGGTTGGCTGCAATGAGGACCGAGGCTTTCGAGGTGTCTGGTATCTTCTCGGCACCGACTACCTTGACCTCTGAATAACTTGTCCTTGTCGCCCACTGCATATAGGGGCGGAACAGGTTATATCCTTTGTTTTCTTCCCAAATCTTATTCATTATGAAAAATTATAATGAGGAAGCCCCGGGGAGGGGGCCTCCTCATGACGGAATATTAGAGATTTGCGGAGTTGGCGAGGAGATACTCCTCAGCCTCGACGCTCCAGAGACCCTGGTGGGCCTTGCAGATCTCGTCAAGTTTTGCGTATACGGGGTTGGTCTTGCCCTTCTCACCGAACTCTGCGATAGCGGTAAGAGGCATACCAATATGGGTATAGATAAGCTACTCTCCACCGGGGATCTGGGTGTGGTAGAGGGTAGTTTCAATAACGTCGTTGAGACCGCCGATATGGGTTACAAGACCTGCGGGGTCCATGCCCTTGCCCATGTAGTGAAGGGCTTCCTTCATGTCGTCAGTGTTACCGCCGCTGGTTCCAACGATGTGGGTGGAGGCATAGTGGACGTTGTAGAAGTTGAGGGGAGCCGAGAACTCGGGCTTGGAGGGGCCGGAGAAGAAGTTGAGGCAACCGTCGAAGGCGAGGATTGCATCAGCCTGGGCTACTACGGGAGCTACGGGGGCCATTACTACGACCTCGTCATAACCGTCACCGCCGGAGATCTCACGAAGGAGAGCAACGGGATCGGCAGCAGCGCCTGTATTGACATAATGGAGCTCGATGCCGCGGCTCTTTGCGAACTCTACGGTATAGAGGCTGGCAGCTCTGTCGAGACGGGCCTGGTCGATATCAGTGACAACGAAGAGAGAAGGTCTGCGGTCGTCACGATGGAGAACGTAGTTGATGCAGGCAAGACCCATAGGGCCTACGCCGGCGAGGAGGGCCATCTTGCCGCCGTCCTTGATGTCCATGGAGTGGACATAGGAACCGGGAGTGGTATGGTAGTTTGCGTGGATTGCTCCGATAACGCATGAGAGGGGCTCGCTGAGGGAAGCGGGATAGAAACCTTCACCCTTGTAAGGGAGGAGGCAGCCTCTTTCCATGACCTCTTTGGGGATGACGATATAGGTGGCGTCACCACCGATGTACTTGTAGGAGTAACCGGGAGCGGAAAGGACTCCGACAGGGCCGCCTTCGTAAGTAAGGGCGGGCTGGATGGAGAACTTGTCGCCGGGTTTGAACTGGTCTGCCCACTTCTTGCCTACCTCGACGATTTCGCCGGCGAACTCGTGACCGATGATGGTCGGGTTCTCAGCAACATCGTTGGGAACACGTTTGTGGTCAGCTCCCTGGTGTGCGCATTTGTAGGAGGACATGCAGATAGAGTCGCTCACTACCTTTGCGAGGATTTCATCCTCTTTGATCTCGGGAAGTTCGAACTCTTCGAGACGGAGGTCGTCCTTACCGTAGATGCGTACTGCTTTAGTTTTCATTATACGTTGGATTTTTGTTGTTTATGCAAGCATTATCTGTCCTCCGGTTACGGGGATGGCCTGGCCGGTCTCACCGGTCTGCTCCATCGCGTAGAGGATAGCTTTCGTTACGTCAACGGGGTTGCAGCCCTTCTTCATGGGAACCTTGGAGAGGTAGAAGTCCTTGACATCCTGGACAGTCTTCGCGCCGGGAACCTTTCCTGCGTTGAGATACTGGATGAAGAGGCCTCTTTCGGGATCGCTCCAGAGGGGACCGTCATAGAAGTTGCCCGGGCAGATGGAGTTGACCTTGATGTTGAAGGGAGCAAGCTCGAGAGCGAAGGACTGGGTAAGGCCGATGCCGCCGAACTTGGAACCGGCGTACGCATAGTTGGCCTTGGAACCGGCAAGACCGCTCTTGGAGTTGACCTGGACGATGTCTGCGAAGTACTCGGGATCGACTGCAGTCTGGATCTTCATTACATGGGAAGCAACGCGTGCGCAGTAGAAGTATGCGTAGTAGTTGATCTTGGTGACGAAGTCGAAGTTCTCGGGAGTGAGCTCCTCGAGACCGCCTGCGCGGACGACACCGGCGTTGGAGACAAAGGCGTCGAGAGCACCGAAGTTGAGGACTGTCTCACGGATGAGGTTACCAAGGCTGTCGAGGTCGGAGACGTTGGTCTTGACGAAGATGGCCTTGTTCTTACCGCAGATTGTGTTGAAGGAGGCGGCAGTAGCCTGGCCGGTAACCTCGTTGAGGTCGGCGACGACTATGTTGGCGCCCTGCTTTACGAGCTCGCGTGCGATACCCTCGCCGAAGCCCTGGGCAGCACCGGTGACGATGATGGTCTTGCCTTCTACGCGGCCGTTTGCTCCGGCAGCGGAGACCTTGCGGCGGTAGTTCTCGACCTCCCAGTTGTCAATGAACTCGATCCAGGCCTTTTCCATGGCATGCTTGCCGCCGAAGGACTCGGCATAGAAAGCGACCTTGAGGGCGTCCATATAGACGTCTGTGATTATCTGGGCGTTCTTGGCGTTGTCGCCGGCGGCAACAATGCCTATACCCTTGATGAGAAGCACCTTGGGAGTATGGCCGCGGCGGGCGGTGTACTCCTCGATTGCCTTCTCGGCATCAGCGACAAGATTCTCTCCAGCCTCGAGATAGATGAACTCGGACTTGCAGTAGACAATTATGTCGGGGGTAAAAGGAGCGGCAACCTTTGCGAAGCCTTCCTTGCTGGATACGAAGTAATCTACAAGGGCGTTGTTGGTGACCTTCAGCGTCTTGAGACCGCGTCCGCCACGGGAGAGGATCTGACGGATGGCGGGGATTGAATCCTGGGCCTTGGGGCAGATCTCTGCATCGCCTTCGGGAAGGGCGGCGGCGTTAGCCTCGAGAGTGTCGAGCACAGCGGTGTAGATCTTCTCGATCTCCTCGGTAGTATCGGCGCCTACGAAGATGCCGTGGTTCTGGAGGAAGATGACCTGGGGCTCGGTTCCCTTGGCTGCCTTATAGGCCTCGATCTCGTCGTAGACCTTCTTGAAGAGGGTGTAACCGGGATCGGTGTAGGCGATATAAAGGGCATTGGGGAAGAGTTCGGCGCACTTTTCAGCGGCATTGACCGAACACATGAGACCGTTGACGAGGGTCGGATGGAGATGGACTACATAAGCGAAACCCATGCAGTTATGAAGCGAAGTCTCGACAGAAGGACGGCGGTCCTTCGTGATACATGCCATGGCGAGGTCATTCTTGACCTGCTCTTCACGGAGGGCTGTGTCAGCGCTGTAGGCCTTTGAGCCCATGGGGTTGAGGAGAGCCCTGTCAAGAACGGCGAAACCGTCTTCGGAGATAGTGGCGAGAGCGTGACCGCTTGCCTTTACCCAAAGACGATCCTCATTCTTGTAGGAAGTATTTCCGCCACCGGCTATTACATAGCGGGGATCGGAACCGTATTTACGGGATATTTCTACGAGTTTGTCTATTTCTTGCATAATACTTATTTCATCAAAGCTTTCTGGATAAGGGCATCACCCTCCTCGACGGTCTTGAGACCGGCCTGGTGGGCGGCAACCTTGCAGGCGCCTCTGTAGTTGATAGCGCGGAGCTTGTCGGTAAGGCCCTCGGCGTCACGTGTGCGGAGACGGATGGGCTCGAGAGCGGGAGTGTTGTGCTCGGAGCCGAAGGTTACTGTGAATCCCTCGTCCTCAAGGTATCCTGCATAGCTTTCAAGTACGGCGGTGGTGTTTCTCGTGGTTATGAACTCGACGGAGTCGATACCGCGTTTCTTGAGGATTGAAGCGGCTTTTTCAACATCGCCTTCGAAATCAGTGAAGTTGCCCTTGGCGTCGTCTGCGAGGAAAGGATAGGTGGGAATACCACCGGCAGCCTTGATTATGTCGCATACTGTCTCCATGGGAAGGAAGGCTTTGGGGTCTTCGGGTACGAAGGCCGCTCCGCCTGACTTGAGGAGATTGCCACGGATTTCATTCTCGACACCGGCGAAGTTCGCGACGGACGATTTGAGGGCCTTGCCCCCGAATACGAGTTCATAGAATTCAAGCTTCGCCTCTTCGGTGGCGAAACGCTCGTCCACGGCAAGGCGGAGGGCCTTGGCGAGATGGCGCTCACGGATAGAACCGCGGGTGAGCTCCTTCTCGACCTTGTCGAAGTCGATGGAGAAACCGGCCTTTACAGCCTCGAGATGGGCGTTGAGCTTGGCGCACATCGCTGCAACCTGGCGGTTGGACTCGGCCTTTACTGCAGCGAGCTGGCGGGCGGGCTCACCTTTTAATATAATGGGGTAAGCGAGGCCCTTGCCGCTGAGGTAGGTACGGCCGGGGTTGTTGGGGTCGTTCACACGCAGGCCGTTAGCCTGGTCTTCGCTGTTGAGGGAGATGAATTCTATATTGAACAGAGGGAAGAGGTGGCGCGTGCCACACTCTTCACTCCAT
>JAKSJS010000062.1 GCA_024398155.1 Bacteroidales bacterium
ACCCGGTAACCCAGAGCGACGGTCTCCAGAACCCTCTCTGGCAGTCCGACGAGAGCCTCCGCCAGAACACTGACATAAGGAAGAACTACCGCTTCCAGGCCAGCGCCCTCATCAAATGCCCCTGGGTCGAAGGACTCACCGCCCGCTTCAACTTCTCCTATACTGATACAGACAAGAAGACCAGCGACTTCCGCAAGGAAGGCTACTTCGTGAAGGAAGGCGCCTACAACGACGACAGCCGCTACAGCTCGGCCGTCATGAAGAACCTGCTCGCCTCCGCGACGGGAACCCGCAAGTATGAGGACACCAAATCCTTCCTCTTCGATGCCATCCTCAATTACTCGAGGACCTTCGACAAGCACAGCATTGACGCAACCCTCGTTGCGACACGCGACCGTTCCACATACGACACCGACAGCTTCAGCGGCACCGGTTTCGTAAGCAACGGCAACACGACCCTCGGAATCAGCGGAGTGAGCAAGGCCGACAACTTCTCCGTCTCCCAGGACGGAGCCGAAACGGCCAACATCGGCTACCTCGCCCGAGTCATGTATGCCTATGACGACCGGTACTCATTCACAGCCTCCTACAGAAGGGACGGCGCGTCCGTTTTCGGAGCCAACAAGCGCTGGGGGAACTTCTGGTCCGTGGGTGCAGCCTGGACGCCTTCAAGGGCATCCTTCTGGGACGAGTCAATCAAGGATATCCTCACCGACTTCAAGATCAAGGCTTCATACGGCGTCAACGGCAACCAGACCCTCGCCGCCTTCAGCACCCTCTCCAAGATAAGCAACGGCCGCGGCAGCGGAACCCGCGTGGAGTTCGAGGGCAGTGACATAGAATACGGCCTTTTCATCAATTCGATGGGTAATGCCGACCTCGGATGGGAAAGCACCACCGCCTTCAACACAGGTTTTGAATCGACATGGTTCAGGGACCGTCTCGACTTCAATTTTGACTTCTACTACTCCCAGACAAAGGATCAGATCTTTACCAGGACTATCCCCGTCATGACCGGTTTCGACAGCGTAAAATCCACTATGGGCCAGGTCGACAACTTCGGCATCGAGGCCTCCCTCCATTCAGTCAACATAAGGAGGAACGACTTCAGCTGGACGACAGGCCTTACATTCTGGCTCAACAGGAACAAGCTCGTCCACCTCTATGGGGAAGACCTTGACGGAGACGGCCGCGAAGACGATGATATCGCCAACAACCGCTTCATCGGCAAGGAGCTCGGCGCCATCTACGGCTATGTCCAGGACGGCATAGTCCAGGCCGACGACTACGACTACATAGGCATATATAACGGAGTACCCGGAACGCCCAAATATGTGGACATGAACCAGGACGACAGGATCACCGCCGACGACAGGGTGATCCTCGGATACTCCTCCCCCTCGTTCCGTCTCAACCTGAGCAACACCCTTTCGTACACGGGATTCGAGCTCTACTTCATGATCGCCGGAACCTTCGGCGACGTCAAGCACTACAAGCGCTCCAACCCCAACGCCTTCAGGATCATGAACGCGAACGGCTACTCGACGGCGAACCTGATTGACATCCCCTGGTGGACTCCCGAAAACAGGAGCAACGTCTATCCGGCCCCTACCTTCTCGACTGACGGCCGCTATCTCGCCCTCCAGGACAGGACCTTCGTACGTCTCCAGGACGTAACCTTCTCCTACTCTCTCAAGAAGAGCCTTCTCGAGAGAGCGAAAATCTCTTCCGTCAAGTTCTTCATCTCCGGAAAGAACCTTCTCACATTCACGAAATGGGTTGGTGACGACCCCGAGACCGGCTCGTCCGTCCTCTCGTCGACCCTCCCCGTCGCCAAGTCGGTAACCTTCGGTGCAACATTAAGTTTCTAAGGACATCATGAAGAAGATATTACCACTCATCATACTTGCAATTGCAGTTTCGGCGTGCCACGACGAGGATTTCCTCACCGAGCATCCGAAATACTTCTATACTGTCGACAATGCGTTCTCGACCCAGGACCAGGTAGACCAGGCCCTGGTCCAGTGCTACGCCTCGGTACGTGACCTCCACTCGATGAAGAACGAGGGCGCCCAGTATTTCGCCCTTCGCGGCAGCAACGGAACCGACATGTTCGACGTGACGACCGTACGCCACAACTACCAGTTCAACGACTACTCCATCCTCACTCCCGAGCATGCAGTGTTCAAGAACATCTTCTCCTACTGGTACAAGATGATCTCGTACGCCAACCTGGCCCTGTATGGAGCCAATATCGAGGAAATACAGTGGGATTCCGAAGAGAGCCGCAGATATGCCATAGCCCAGGCCCACTTCTTCAGGGCATGGGCGTACCGCAACCTCGGCGAGACCTTCGGCGGCGTATTCCTAGTTCCCGACCTCTGCTTCGAGCCGAAGTTCGACTTCGAGCGCAAGACCAGGGTCGAGACCTACCAGTATGCTATCGACGAGCTCGAATGCTGCATAGACGACTTCCCCGCAACGCCTCTCCAGCCGGCCAGACTGGCCCGCGGAGCGGCTCTCCATACCCTCGCCCAGCTCTACCTCGACAAGGGCATCGCCCTTGAGGAGGAAGGCCGCGGCGGCGAAGCGCATGAAGCCTATCTGAAGTCCGTCGACTATGCCGGCGGAGTCATCGACGGCGGTGTCCACTCCCTCATGACCGAGCGTTTCGGAACGAGGATGAGCGAGGGCCCCACCTATTATTATGCAAGCAACAGCAAGCAGAAGACACCCGCCCACACCTATGCAAAAGCCGGAGTGGACCTCCAGGGCAACGTCATCTGGGATATGTACCAGCCGGGCAACATATCCTATCAGGACGGCAACCGGGAGGCTCTCTGGATTATCCACTGCGACCTTGACGCCTACGTCGAGGAGGACAAAGGCTCAAAGCTCAACTACTCGCGTTCCTTCTCCCCCACCCTCCGCGACGCCCTTCCCGGCGTGATCGAGGGCCTGATGGAGGACGTAGGCGGACGAGGAGTCACCTGGGTCATGCCTACGGCCTACACCCGTGAGATGATATATGAAGGCAAATGGGGCGAAGGCGACCTGCGCAACAGCGAGGTCGTGATGCGCCGCACCCTGCTCGGCAACGTCCCCGGCAACATCTACTACGGAAAGGTGATCCCCTGGGACGTTCTCTACCGCAAGGGGCAGAGCGAGTCGACCCGGGCGGCAGCCTATACCCAGGCATTCCCCATCTCATGCAAGGTCGCTTCCGACATATACCCCGACGATGACTTCGGCGGAAACAAGAGCTATCTCTACAGGGACGACTACATGCTCCGCCTGGCCGAGACCTACCTCATAAGGGCTGAAGCCTCCATGAGAGCCGGTGACACCGCAAAGGCCGCCGAGGACATCAACGTTGTCCGTTCGAGAGCCCATTGCAGCTATCTCGTATCCGCCGCCGACGTAGACCTCAACCTGATCCTCGACGAGCGTGCAAGAGAGCTCATATACGAGGAATACCGGTGGAACACCCTCCTCAGGATGGGAGGCACCGTAGCTGCGGACCGCATCAGGGAATACTCCTACTGGGACTACCCGCGCTCGGGTACGATGAAGAATTTCTCAGTATGGCCCATCCCCCAGTCCGTTATCGATACTAACAAAGACATAAAAATAGAACAGAATGAAGGCTGGAATTAAAATAATGACGACTCTATTACTCGCGGTCCTGGCCTTATCGCTTTCCGCCTGCAAGCCTGAATACACAATACCGTCCAGCGAGCTCCCCACCCTCCACGAGGGCGAGGTGCTCTGGCTCGACCTCACCAAATGGAACAGTGCCAGCATAAGTGACACGACCGAAGTCAAGAAACTGTGGGATGCAATCCATATTTCATCAACCCTCCAGGGCAACGTCAACAGAGAGAAGCCCGTCCTCTATCTCGATTATGTCAATGCCGAGAAAACGAACACCGACGAATACTGGTGGGACATCTTCAGCAAGGGCGGTGAATGGCTCAGCGGCAAGGAGAAGGTCGTCGTCTACGACCCCGTCAAGGCCTGTGAAATCCTTAGGGACAGGATCAAGGGACTTGTAGTCTATGATCCCAAAGTTCCCGCAACAAGCTGCGTCGCCTCGATGGTCGCCGGCGTCGAGGACCTCGTTGCCGTGCGCTATGACGCGACGCCCGGCAGCTTCTACACGAGGCTCATCGCCCACGGCTTCGAGCCCAAGGTATGGCTCGTCAACCAGGACGGAAGCTCAAAGTTCACCTCCAAGACCGATACCTACAGGTGGGCCATCGACAACTATCTGAAGCCCGGCAAATGCAACACCGAGTACATGGGCTACTACATCGACCAGTGCTGGATGAAGAATCCCGGAGCCTCGACAAAGAACCACCACCAGCTCAGCAACCACGACTTCTTCGTAAGCCAGAGGGCATTCTTCTTCGACCTCTCCCCCTGGGATGACGAGGCCGCAACCGACGACCCCGACGGCGAAGTCGGCGGCGACTACAGGACCCTCAAGGAAATCCTCCTCGAAGCCTACCATCATAACGGTGACGGAGACAAGTTCTGCCATATAGGCGGATTCCCCGCATGGGCATACAAATACTCCAACCACAGCAAGGTCGGCGGCTGCCACACTCCCGTCGAGACAGAATGGAAGTTTGCCGAGATTATCGGAGAATACAACGCCTTCAAGGACGCTGACGCAATCGCATACGGCGCCATGGCTAACGCCTCCTTCTGGCAGCACTTCCCTCTCCAGGAGAAATACACCCAGAAATGGGTGACCCGCGAAGCCCTCAAGGAAAAGGGATACCTCAACCAGGACGGCACTGTCAACATGTCCAAGCGCTTCGTGCTCCTCTATGTCGGAGACTACGATGCCGCATCATGGATCTACCAGACAACGACGTCGATATTCGACGACCCCATGAGGGGAACAGTCCCCATGATGTGGAGCGTCTCCCCGATTCTCTGCCGCAGGGCCCCTATGGCAATGCACTACATGTGGACCCATGCAACTGAGAACGACTATTTCGCCGCAGCCGACAATGGCGCCGGCTACCTCAACCCCGGCAGCCTCGAGGAGCCCCGAAGGATAAGCAACCTCCCTTCCGGCGTAGCCCAGTGGGCCGCCCACTGCAAGCCCTGGTATGAGAAGTGGGGCATAACCGTAACGGGCTTCATCATCGACGGAAACGCAAGGAAGATGAGCGATGAGGGCTTGAAGGCGTATGCGACCTTCAGCCCCAACGGCATTGTACCCCAGCTCGTCGACGGCCAGGCCCGTCTTGTCGACGGCATGCCGGTGCTCAAGTCCGGCGGCAGCTCGGGAGAAGACAGGACCGAGGATGCCGTAAGGAATATCCAGTCCGCGACAAAAGCCCATACGGACTTCCCCTTCTATTGGTTCAGGGCCGTCCTCAAGACCCCGACCTGGTACGCCGGGGTCAAGGAAGGTCTTGACAAGCAAAGTCCCGAAATCGTATGGACTACAGGTCCCGAGTTCTTCGAACTTCTCAAATGTTATCTTGAAACCAGCAAGTAGCGATATATGATTAAGAAAGCATTACATATAATATTGATGGTTATGGCCGCGGCGGCCCTTGCCGGCTGCGGCGGGAACATCATCATGCCGTCTCCGATGGTCGAGACCATCCAGCTCAGTCAGCAGGAGATCAGCGTATGTGCGGGCGAGACGGAGCCGGTAAGCGTGAGCTTCGCCCCCGTCGGCTCCTCCTCGCCCGTGGAATGGACTTCGGATGACGAGAGGATAGCGACAGTTTCCATCATCGGAGTTGTCACCGGAGTCGCCGAAGGCACGGTAAAGATCCATGCAAAGGCGACCCGCAACGCCCGGGCCGTAGCCGAGTGCCTCGTCAATGTCCTTCCCGAAAGGATTCCCGATGTTCTCGTAAGCTCTATCAAATTCGCCGAGACCTCCTGGGAGCTCGAGATCGGAGACACTTTCAACCTTTCCGAGCAGATTACCGTCCTTCCCGAGGATGCAGCCAACAAGAGCGTGACGTGGAACAGCAGCAAGCCTGAGGTCGCGACCATAAACGGCACCGGCCTTCTGACCGCCATGAGCGCCGGAACGACGATCATAAAGGCCACGGCGAACGACGGCTCCGGAGTCTACTCCAGTTGTTCGATCACTGTCAAGGGCAGCGAACAGGGTGGCGACGATCCCGTCGATCCGGGTTCCGACCCCGCAGCCGACCCGAAAGTCACGATGTTCGACTCATGCGACAACATGGACAACATCACCCAGAATCCCAAGCACAGGACCGGAATGACTGTCGAGACCATCGGCCGTCAGGAAGGAAAGGGCTATATCCAGAGAATCTCCGGAACAGACGCCGAGATATTCATCATCGGCCGTCAGGAGGCCATAGATTCCAAGATCAAGGACAAGTCGAAGGGCCATCTCGTATTCTATTTCTACATCGATGATGCCGCTAAGCTAAAGTCCAAAGCCGGAGCGGGAGGAAGGATCGAGATAAGCCAGAGCGGCTCCCCCAGCCTCCAGTGCCTCTACTGGGATTCCCAGAAATACCTCGCCAACAAGGTCCAGGACGGATGGAACTACATAGACCTGCCTTTCTCCGAAGGAACCGAGATAACCCCCGACAATCCCTTCAACCAGGCAGGAGCCAAATACTTCCGAATCTATTTCAACGGTCAGGCTGCAAGCATTGAATTCACTTACGGCCTTGATGCCGTAGGATTCTACGAAGACGAATAGAACAACTAACAACTCATAATAATAACACAATCGAAATATGAAAAAAGTACTTTTTGCTCTTGTAGCTTCCGCCGCAATCGCCGTAAGCTGCGCAAAGGTCGTTGAGCCCGCGGCTCCCGAACAGCCCGTCGTTGACGGCGTGGAGTTCTCCCTCAACGTAGCCCCCACCAAGACTGTCGCTGACGGTTACTCAACCAAATGGGTTGCCGGCGACGAAATAAACATCTTCAACGCCCCCAAGGACGGCGTCTTCGCCGCCCAGGGCGCTTTCGCCATCGATGAGTCCGGTCTTGCCGACGGCACCTTCACCGGCACGATCGATCCCCTCGAGGCCGAGTCCTACAGCTGGCTCGCTGTATATCCTTACGCCGAGGCCAACACTGACCTCTCCGCCCTCGCCCTCAACGTAGGTGGCGCCACTGCCACCCTCGCTACCGCTCCCGCCCTCGCCGGCGAGAACGTCCCCCTCATCGGTGCGGTCGCTGATGTGGCAAAGGGTGAAGCCGTAGCTATCACCATGAAGCATATCGCCTCTGCTATCGCCCTCAAGGTAAAGAACGAGACCTCTTCCGCATACGAAGTCAGCGAGATCGTCCTCACCTTCCCCGTTGCCGTTGCCGGCGCCTTCACAGTCAACGCTTCAGACCTCGATGCAATCACCTGCACTGCCGCTGAAAGCGCCTCCAAGACCATAACCTTCACCGCTGCAGAGGCCGTTTCCGTCGCTGCCGGCGAGACTGTGACCTTCTATGCCCCCATCGCTCCTGTAACTGTTGCCAAGGACGCAAAGATCAGCTATACGATCAACGGCGAGGCCGGTGAAATCACCGCTTCCACCGATGTCGCCTTCAAGGCAGGCCACGTAAAGACCGTCAATGTCGCTATCCCCGAAGTTGTCATCCCTGTAGAGAGCGTCAGTTTCGCTATCCCCCGCTATCTCCTCGCGACCGGCAAGACCCTCGACCTCGCCGGTGAGTACACCCTTCTCCCCGAAGATGCCTCAAACAAGGCCGTCACCTTCGAGAGCACCAACACTGCCACCGCAACAGTCAACGCCGAAGGCCTCGTAACAGCAGTCGCTGAAGGAGACACCAAGATCATCGTCATATCAAGTGAGAACGACGAAGTGAGGGACACTGTTTCCCTCAAGGTCGCTCCCATTCCCGCATTTGAGGCTGTAACGACCAGTACACCCGTCTCCCTCCACAGCTGCGACATGATGGACTACTTCACCAAGACGACCGGCGCGACTATCGAGACCGAGGGCCAGAAAGAAGGCACAGGCTGGTTCAGGCGCATGAACAAGGGTGCCGAGATGCTCGGCTTCAACCGCAATACAGCCGTTGTCAACGCAAAAATCATGGCCCCCAGCAGGGCCCACCTCAAATTCCAGTTCTACATGGAGGACTACTCCTTCGACCATCCTTCCCAGGAAGGTGTCGTAGTCCACAACAATGCCGCCAAGCTCATCTCCAGGCTGAACGCCCAGAAGGGCCGTCTCGAGCTCAGCCACGCCGGTGGCAACGGTGCCAACCAGGCCATCTACTGGTATCCCAAGGAGGATGTGTTCAAGAACCTCAAGGACGGTTGGAACAGCATCGACCTCGCCTTCAAGGACGCCAAGATCTTAGGAGACGGATACAACATCAACACCGAGGGACTCAACTGGATGAGGCTCTTCATCGATGGCCCTGCGGCATTGTACGACGACTATATCTTCGGCCTTGACGATGTAGTGGTTTATGAGGACTTCAGCGAGACGACCGCCGAGAAACAGGTTCTCAGCAGCTGCGACAACCTCGACGGCTTCGGCAAATCCGGTTCCTTCTACAACGCCGACGAGAACTGCGTAGGCAACCGTTACAAAGGTGACGGTGAGACCAAAGTGTTCTACCTCAAGCTCGCTGACAATGCAGTGGACAGCAAGGCAGGCAAGACCAACGGCCACCTCCACTTCAAGATGTACATCAGCGATGTCACCGCCTTCACGAACAACAATGGCCAGATAGAGCTCTCCAGCGCCGCAGCAAACGACGTTGATGAAATCTTCTGGGGCACCAAGTTCCTCAGCTACTGCCACAACGGATGGAACGACATCGTCCTCGACTTCACCCGTTCCACCTGGAGCGACAGCTTCAACCCCGCCTCGATCAACTGGTTCAGGTTCTACAATCCTGCCGCCAAGGACGTTACGGTCCAGTTCAAGGATATCTACGTATACGCAGAATAACATTAAATCCACATAACATGAAAGGAGGCTGCCCGATCGGACAGCCTCCTTTTTTCGACCGGGAAGAAAAATATCTTGCACTTGTCAAACTTATTACCGACATTTGTCGTCCAATAAGAGGAGAGATGGCCGAGTGGTCGAAGGCGCCGCACTCGAAATGCGGTATACGGGTGACCGTATCGGGGGTTCGAATCCCTTTCTCTCCGCTCCAAAGCCGATGCTACGCGTCGGCTTTTTCGCTTTGAGAAAGGGATTATTCAATGATTGGAGGGGCGTTCCCCTCCAAACCTCCCTGCTCCGTTAATACCTATTGCGGAAGCCCGACGAAATCCCTGAGAGAAAGGGATTATTCAATGATTGGAGGGGCGTTCCCCTCCAAACCTCCCTGCTCCGTTAATACCTATTGCGGAAGCCCGACGAAATCCCTGAGAGAAAGGGATTATTCAATGATTGGAGGGGCGTTCCCCTCCAAACCTCCCTGCTCCGTTAATACCTATTGCGGAAGCCCGACGAAATCCCTGAGAGAAAGGGATTATTCAATGATTGGAGGGGCGTTCCCCTCCAAACCTCCCTGCTCCGTTAATACCTATTGCGGAAGCCCGACGAAATCCCTGAGAGAAAGGGATTATTCAATGATTGGAGGGGCGTTCCCCTCCAAACCTCCCTGCTC
>JAKSJS010000063.1 GCA_024398155.1 Bacteroidales bacterium
CCGAGCGTATCTCGAAAGTTAGAATTCCGCTGGTCGGATGGCAGAAATGCTGGAAATCCTTTCCCGACGTTCCTATGTTTGAGGAATTGTCCGGATAGGACATGGCGAAAATCTTGTTCATGAGTGTTCTCGCGTCGCCTCCGTCAATGTATGTCCGCGAAGGTCCCGGGACGAAAGGCCCCGTGACGTTCCAGTCAGTATTGCCGGCGACATCATGGACTACAGCCTTGTACCATTGTCCGTTGGGATGGCAGGTTACAGTACCGGACATGTCCACCTTGTATTTTACCTCGACCGAGCTTCCGGAAGTGTTGTTCGTACAGCTTATGTAGTATTTCCTTGCGGAAGTATCATAGCCGAGAGTCAGCTCAAGCGGCTCGCTTGAGGCCATCTGGTAGAGGTTTCTCGGCGTACAGTCCGTATAAGTCCTTACGAAAGTGTCGGAGTAGGTACACGGGATTCCGTCCGAATAGACATTGATGCCGCCGAAATACGGATAGGAAGCCGAGGCCTCGGCGCCGCCGCCTTCGAGGAATCTGTCCTCGAAACGGAGCCGGCCGGCCACGGCGAGGTTCATCCCGTCCGTCTTTATGTCGAAGCTGAAGTGGTTCTTGAAGCTATGCCACCAGCTTGTTCCCGTGTAGGTTGTGACCGTCGAGCTGAGTTCTGTAAGGAAACCGGCCGGATCGGAGTATATGTACTGTTCCAGAAGGCTCGAGGAGTACTTGGAGGGGATATGGAAATAATGCTCCTCCCCGTTGGTGCCGCTGACTACGGCCTTGTTGTACTGGAAAGCATAGTATGCCCCGTAATGTTTGCGCATGTAGTCGTCCAGGCCGGGGAAATAGCTGCTGGTAGCATACATGATTTCCTTTGTTGAAGCACCTGCAGAGGCGATTTCCGAGCGGCCGTCCGAGGCCCAGGACTGCATCGTATGGGTCGAGGCGGTACGCTTCTGGGCCTGGGACCAGAATATTATGTCGAGGTATATCGCCGAGCGGTTCGATATGCCGACTGCGAGTTCCGAACTTCCTGACTGGTTCTCTGCCGTCCAGGGGCCGTATGCCGTAACGGTGACGGGGAATATGTCGTAGTCCACCGGTGTTGATGTAGAGAGCCCGTAATTCCGCTCGAGGATGTCCATACGGAAAGGATTGTGGGCGAAAACTGCATATCCGAGGTTTCTGTTGACGGTAATGTCGTTCCCGTCGTTTACTGCCAAGACCGTATATGAGGCAAGAGGAGTATCCCTGGGTCCGGTGCCGTTCATCGCGTTCCGGCATAGCGACAGTGTCGAATTGAGCTTCGAGGCGACCGCCTCCGTAACGCAGATTATGCCGCTGTCTGCAATCGTCCTGGTATCATAGGAGAAAAGAGTGGCGTCAAAACCGTAGCATTCCGAAGAATTGAGGCAATAGCCTTCATTGTCAGTCAGATACAGGAAGAAAGTATCGCTCTCGCCGTTTACGGTAAGCGTAGGAGGCTGGTACTGCCTTACCGGCTGGGAGGGCGTCGTCACAGCATCCGGGGAGAGCACCATCCTTGGAGCAAGCACGCCGGCCTCGGAGCCGAGGGATATCCCGCCCCTAGGCGTTACCAGTATCAGTTCCTCCCCCTGGACTGTAGCGAGACATTTCCCGTCACAGGAGAGTTGAAGGCCTGAGATTTCAATATTTTCGAAACTTATCGCACCGCTCCTCGAACAGATATATGACTCATACAGTTCATCTCCGAGATAATCGACAAGACTTGGGGAGAGAGAGACTCCGTAACGGAAGATTTCCCCGACATATAGACCGGAGAGCGGGTGGAGGCCGGCGAGGAGGCAGCCTTCGGCCAGCCCCTCGCGGAACCCTCCCTCGGAGCTCACCCTCCAGGACACCCTGTCCAGCCCGTCCCTTGTGGCGAACAGGGAGACCTCCGTTTCTGTATTCCTTAATATGTCGAAATCGGTTGTATTGTCCTCCCCGAGATAAAGCCGGTATTCCGCCCCGCCACTCAGGGCGAAATCCTCTGTAAAGCCGGCCTTGACCTCGAGGAATGTGCATAACCGGGACTCGTCCCCATACAGGCTGGCGGGCACCTTTGCCCATTCGTCAGTATTTCCGGGGAGGAGGGTCCCCTGGCAGTTTTCAAGGCAATAGAACACAAGGGACCCGCCGCTGTTTATTATTTCAAGGTCCTCTTCACTTGCGTAATCCCCGTCCACAGCATCCTCCGGACGGGATATCCGGGAGTTGAGGCCGTCCGCGCCGGCGCCGTTCCCGAAGGGCCATACGGCGCCGGCAGCCTGCCTCAGCCTTACTGAGCTCACATTCAGTCCGCCGAGTATGGAATCACAGTCTATCGAAAAGGAAATCTTCGAGACGAGCCTCACGAGCCCTACACTGACGCTCATATCCGCTCCGACAGTCTTTCCCCTTTCGCTCCACGCCATAGGAAACACGCCGTCAAAATCGTCGGTATCATGATACTCGAGGCAGCATCCCCCGAGGAAATCCTCCTCCTTGAGAGGGATTTCCATCTCTCCGACGTTCCCGACCGCAAACATGTCGTACACTCCCCCTTTCACAAGCTCGACGCTCACTCCGTCAGTTGTTCCATCACACTCCACATACCCGGAATACTCGAGCATCCCTCCCCTGAAAATAACGAGGTTGAAGTCCCTGAGCAGGTCCTCGTCCGCCGCTATCGACGACTGTGTCGCCGCACCGGCAACCGGCACGAACGACACTGCCACCTTCTCTGCGTCACAATCTCCCGCGGCCAGGCCGCAGTCCAGTCTCCCGCAGGAGACGGCCGCGGCAGCCGCCGCCAAAAGCCACATTACCCTTCTCATCATAATATCGAACTGTCTTGCGGCAAAAATAATATAAAGAATCATCGGTGAAATGGCGGCACATGCAGAAAGACCGGATCTTGACCCACGTCCCCTACACTTAGTTCAGATTTTGACCCATGTACGGAAGAAGTTGTATATTTGCAGCGTGAAAATCATCAAGGGCATAGGCATACTCGTTCTTTTCCTCGCGATAGGAGAAGCGGTTTCGTACTTCATCGGACATTTCCTCCCGGGAAGCGTGATAGGTATGCTGCTTATCTTCGCCGCACTGATGATGAAGGTCGTAAAGCCCGAAGACATCAGGACAGTCGCGGATTTCCTGACTGGCAACATGACGATACTCTTCGTACCGGCCTTCGCCGGCATAATAGACCAGTGGGGGTTCATAAGACTCCATTTCTGGGGCTGGATCGCAATCATAGTCATTACAACCGCGCTCGTAATGCTATCGAGCGGAGCGGCCGCCGAGCTTGCCGCCTCGATAAAAAACAGGAAGACGAAGGAATGATCAAGGAGGCCCTCATAAACACGCCCATGATGCTTGCGCTCACGATAGGAGCGTATGTCCTCGGAGTATTCGTCAGGAAACGCTCCGGGCTCGGATGGCTCCATCCCCTCCTCATCTGTCTTCCCGTAATAATCTCCACCCTCATAATCTTCAATATCCCGGTCGAGACATACAACGAAGGCAACAGGATCATCTACTTCCTCCTCGGCCCGTGCGTTGTCTCCCTCGGTCTTAAGATGTACGACTCCCGGAAGATGATAAGGGAGAACCTTCTCCCGATCTCCGCCGCTGTAGTGACGGGAAGCATAGTCGGAGTGTTCGGAGTGTGGGCCCTCGGCAGACTCTTCGGCCTTCCCGGCGACATGGTTACCGCCATGGAGCCCAAGTCCGTCACCGTCCCCATCGCCATGGACATTGTCGAGTCGCTCGGCGGGAATACGGCCCTGATTGCGACAAGCGTGGTCCTTACCGGCTTCACCGGGGCCTTCCTCGGCCCCATCATACTCGATCTTGTAAAGATCAAGAACCCCATATCCCGAGGTGTCGGCTTCGGCTGCGCAGCCCATGGCGTCGGGACCGCCAAGGCCCTCGAAGAGGGAGCCCTTGAAGGCGCAGTCAGCGGACTCTGCATCGCTCTGATGGGAGTCCTCACAGCGGTGATTGTACCGCTTTTCAATCTCTAGATTCTAGAACTGGAAATAGATGAAGGCCTGGAGGTCGGCTGTGATGAACTGGTAGACCAGGAACACGACGGCCACGACTATCACGGCCATCACCGGCATCGGAAGCATCGAGAAATTGATCCTGTACCAGCGTTTCCAGCGCGCCGGCAGCCAGTGGATCACCATGCCAAGAAGGACAAGTAGGAATACGGAGCGGTATTCATGGCATATCGCGGGAATCTGGGAGAGAGTCCAGGACGGGCCTATCTGGTGGAACATGTTCTTCGCCGTGTGCCAGGCAGTCTCGTTGGCCGTTGCAGGATCGAGGTTGGATCCGCTGCGGAAGAAAAGACGGGTGAAGGTAATGAAGGTGAAGGTCTGGACAACTGCCCATACATTTCCAAGGCGGGAGACGAAGGTCTGGGGGATGCCCTTGGCCCTTGCCGCGTCAAGGCCGGAGGCATACGCGCCGGCCGCATCCGGACGTATGAAGTGGAAGATGAAGCGGACGAAGGTTCCGAGGCAGAGGACAGCCATCCATACGAAAAGCATGTTCCATACGGGAGCGGGAGCTACATTCATCATGAGGGCGAGAAGGCCCGTCACAAGACCGACGAGGGTCATCCTTGCCCACCATCCCATATTCTTCCAGAACTGGTAGAGAATAAGTCCTATGCCGTTGAGGCCGCCCCAGATAATGAAGTTCCAGGACGCTCCGTGCCACATACCGCCGAGCAGCATGGTGATGAAGCGGTTGAGGTTCGCTATGATCTTCTTGCGGCTGTCGGGCCTGAAGCGGGCGAACATCACGACTCCGACGGCAAAGAGGACAAGGCAGAGAGAGACAATCCAATTTCCGGAAAGGATAAGGACTATAGCAGCGAAAAGCCCTATGCAGAACCATGTCGCGAAAGTCGAGTTGCGGTTACCTCCGAGAGGGATGTAGAGGTAGGCCTTGAGCCAGCGGCTCAGGGACATGTGCCACCTTCTCCAGAAGTGCTGGGGGTTGGGAGCCTTGTAGGGGGAGTTGAAGTTCTGGGGGAGGTAGAACCCCATCAGCATCGCCACTCCAATCGCGATGTCGGTGTATCCCGAGAAGTCGGCATATACCTGGAGGGAGTATCCGAACAGCGCGGCAAGGTTCTCGAAGCCCGTAAAGAGAAGAGGGTTGTCGAAGACCCTGTCTATGAAGTTAACGGCTATGTAGTCGCTGAGGATTATCTTCTTTGCAAGACCGTTGAGAATCCAGAACACGGCTATTCCGAACTGCTTGCGGCCGAGGAAGAACTTCTTGTAGAGCTGGGGTATGAACTCGCTCGCACGTACGATAGGGCCGGCCACGAGCTGGGGGAAGAAGCTTACGTAGAAACCGAAGTCGAGGATGTTGCGCACCGGTTTCACATCCCCTCTGTAGACATCGACCGAGTAGGATATAACCTGGAAGATGAAGAAGGATATTCCGACCGGGAGGACGATCTTGTCGACACGGAAATAATCTCCGCCCCCTATCATGTTGCCGGCAGCGGCAAATACGTCATATACCTTGAAGGACGAGCCGAATATCGTATTGACAACGTCCGTGAGGAAGTATGCGTACTTGAAATAGAAGAGGAGGAAGAGGTCTATCGTGACGCTGAGTATGAGCCAGAAACGCTTCAGGCCGGTCTTTCCCTTCTCTCCGGCAGCGAATATCCTATGGGAGATCAGGAAGTCCGAGCAGGTCACGAACATCAGTATCAGTATCGAAAGGCCGCTGGTCTTGTAGTAGAAGAAGAGACTGACGAAGAAGAGGAAGGCGTTGCGGAGAAACTTACGGTTCTTCACCAGGGCGAACACGGCAAAGACAAGCGCGAAGAATGCCCAGAAATAGAACTGGGTAAAGAGCAAAGGTGAATTCGGGTCGAACGAAAAGATCTTTGCAAGGAAGCTTGATATGCCGGAGAGGTCCATCATTCTGCTTTACCTACGGGAAGGGTTTTCACGTCAAGGGAATCCATGTATCGCTGGAGCTCGGCGTGGTCCTCACGGCGGAGCTTGTAGTAATCATAGTAAAGAAGAAGGGACTTTGTAAGCATGTCGCCCATCTTGTCGGCTCCCAGCTTTGTGAAGTGGACATGGTCCGAGCCGGCGAGAGGGGGCTGGGAAGTAGCCCAACGCGCCATCGAGCCATGGCCGCCCATCGCTCCGTACATGTCCCAGAATACTGCACCAGCCTTGTTGGAATAGGTCCTCAGGGTATCCACGAGCATCGGAAGTTTCGGATAGGTCTGCATCTTGCCCTGGATCCTTGTCGACATGTCGGAGGGACCGATGAAGAGGAAATAGGCGTCCGGGGCAAGAGTGCGAAGGTAATTGATCTGCTTCTCGATGTTCTTGCCGTAGTCGCTTATCTGTTTCGACGCGTTCATGTAAGGCACCGTATTTCCGCCGTACTGGAGTATTATGAGACGGGTGTTGGTCTTCTCGAAGTATTCGCGGAAGTGGTCGGCATTGACTCTTGTGAAGATCGTTCCGGAACATCCCCTCATCGGGACATTGTCTACAGAAATACCTTCGGAGCCGTCAAGCAGGGCGCCATAGAGGTCCGCGCTTCCGGATAGGGTCATCGAACAGGCTCTCGCGCTGTCGGCAAGCTCGAACTCCATGAATGCTATCCTTTTTCCTTTCAGGGAGTCGGGAGTCACCACAAGGGTATTGCCGCCGACGGTGACGCGGAGACGCCCGCGGATATTGCCGGCCATTACGGTAAGGCGGTTGAAGGTGGCGGAAGGATTGTCGTTGTCCTTGCGGGGATTGTAGGAGACGATGACGGAGGAATCGAGGCGGCTCATCTGGGCCAAGGGGCCGTAGCCGTTATGGCCGGCTCGCGCGGTAGCGGGGCCGTAGGCCATACGGCGGGGCAGCTCGCGGCTGGTGCTCTGGCTGATGCTGTAGTTGTAGAGCTGGTGACCTATCATCTGGGCGCCGGGGCCGCGGCCGCCGAAGCGCGACTGGAGCGCGGCTCTGAGCGCGGCCGTCACGCGGTCGATCTCGATCTGGGAGTCGCCGTAATGGACGACCCTCAGAGGCTCCTCTCCGGAATTCTCGAAGGCATAGAAAAGGGAATCGAAGAGGGTTATGCTGTCACCGGGGAAATAGAATCTTGCAGGATCGTTCTCGAAATAGTCGAAGAACTGGTTGCGGCGGGCGTTGCTGATCGACTCCATGCGCTTCTGGATAAGGATCTCGGGATCCTCCATCTCTTCAGCCGGAGCATCGGCTTCGAAGACGCGTTCCAGGGAAGGGAACTGGAGACGGAGAGGCGACTCGCTGACATCGGCTTCGCCGAAGGGCCCGATCACAATCCCGTCTTCGGGGAAGAACGAGCACAGCAGCGCAAGCAGCGCTATCACAGAGAATATGAAAAGAAGTATCTTATATGATTTCATCCTTAATTTCCATTGCAAACGACAAATATACATGTTTTAGACGAATTATTGCTATTTTTGTAGGGTCGTATGGCTCCTTAGGGCCCCATGCACGCCCAAAACATGAACATGAACAGAAAAATCGTAATTCCTGCGGCCGCAATAGCCCTGACCGTCCTCGCGGCCGCCGTCTCCTTCGGAGCCAGATGGTATACAGACAACCGCGCCGCCGGGTTCACCAATGACTACACCCTTTTCGTCTACCCCGACACTCCCCTCTCCGAGGTCGTGGACTCCATCAGTGCCGGCGCCGTGCCTCTCCGCCCAAGGAGTCTCGCCCGCTCCTTCGCCAAGGAAAATGTCGAGGAGAACATAAAGCCCGGGCGATACGTCATCCCCGCCTCAAAGCCGACGGTCTACGTCGCGAGGATGCTGACCCATGGATGGCAGACTCCCGCCAACCTCGTCCTTTCCGGCACCCTCCGTACCAAGGAAAGGCTCGCCAAGCTCATCTCGCTCCAGATGATGGTGGACTCTACCACCGTAGCTGACGCCCTCCGGAGCGACGACTTCCTCGCGCCCTACGGTTTCCGTTCCGACGACGTCTTCGGCCTTATCCTCCCCGACACCTACGAGATGTACTGGACCGCCTCGATAGAGGATATCTTCGAGCGTTTCCGCAAGGAGTATGACGCCTTCTGGACGTCCGAAAGGCTCGCCAAGGCCGAGAAGCTCGGCATGACGCCCGCCGAAGTCACCGTCATGGCCTCGATCGTAAACGGCGAGACCCGCGCCGAAAAGGAGTACGCGACGATAGCCGGCGTCTACATGAACCGCTACCATAAAGGCATGAGGCTCCAGGCCGATCCCACAATATGCTACATCTACGGATACAAGATCAACAGGGTGCTCAAGAGTTACCTCGACGTCGAGTCCCCTTACAATACCTATAAATACGCCGGTCTTCCCCCGACCCCTATCAACGTAGTGAGGAAGAAATGCATCGACGCCGTACTCGACTACGAGGTCCACGACTATCTCTACTTCTGCGCGAATTCCGCCTTCGACGGCACCCACAAGTTCGCCAAGAACTACTCCGAGCACCTTGAAAACGCCCGTGACTTCCAGCGTGCCCTGAACGCCCGCAACATCAAAAAGTAGTTTTTTTCAATGATTACCGCTCGCCGATACGGCAAAATAGAGTAAATTAGCAGTCCATATTAACAATAATCAATATCCCCGATCATGGAAAAGAAACAGCTTAACCTTGAAAATTCAGCAATCCTCGTAGTGGATATGCTCAACGACTTTGTGACTGGAGCCCTTGCATGCGACAGAGGCAAAGCAATAGTCCCCGCAACAGCCCGCCTTCTCGACGCAGCCCGCGAGGCCGGCATCCCCGTCATCTTCTGCAATGACGCCCATCTTCCCGGCATAGACAACGAGCTCAAGCTCTGGGGCGACCACGCCCTCGCCGGCACTCCCGGTGCTGAAGTCATCCCCGAACTCAAAGCCTCCGACAAGGACTACATCGTTCCCAAACGCCGCTACAGCGGATTCTTCCAGACCGACCTCGACATCCTTCTCCGCGAGCTCGGCGTCAAGACAGTCATCATGACCGGTCTCCACGCCCACATGTGCGTACGCCACACTTCCGCCGACGCCTACCAGCTCGGCTACAACGTCGTCGTCGCCAAGGAAGCCACCGATTCCTTCACTGAGGAGGATTACAACATAGGTATCGCCTACCTCAAGACCTGCTACGGCGCAGACGCCTACTCCAACGACGAGCTCATCGCCGCCTTCCCCGCAAAATAATCAATAAACAATACGAAAATGGCTAACATCTCCGACATCATCAGCAAGGCCGTAGCGGCCTCCACCAGCAAAATCGAACTTCCCGCCAACGCTAAGAACGCTATCCTGAGCGGTCTCTCCGACTCCGTCCTCGGCAGCCTCACCCAGACAGCCGCGAAGAAAGGCGGCATCGACCAGCTCAAGTCCCTCCTTACCGGTAAGGAAGACGCTGCGAAGAGCCCTGTAACCGCTCTCGCCGGCAAGCTCTTCACAAGCAACGTCCTCAGCGGCCTCAAGCTTGACAAAGGCATAAGCTCCGCCCTCAGCGGCGCCATCCCCGCCATCATGGGCAAGCTCGGCGGCATCCTCAAGGACCAGGACGGCGACGGCGACGTTG
>JAKSJS010000064.1 GCA_024398155.1 Bacteroidales bacterium
GATCGAGGCCGCCGAACTTTATAGCCTCTTCGGAGATGAAGCGGTGGGAGGTGCCGTGGAAGCCGTAGCGGCGGATGCCGTATTTCTCATAATACTCGTAGGGGAGAGCATACATGTAGGCCTTTGCGGGCATCGAGTGGTGGAAGGCAGTGTCGAAGACAGCTACCTGGGGGATGGCGGGAAGGACTTCCTTGACGGCACGGATACCGCGGAGGTTGGCGGGATTGTGGAGAGGACCGAGGTCGCTGCACTCGTCGATGACGGCTTCGACTTCGGGAGTGACGAGCTGGCTTTCGAATACCTTTGCACCGCCATGGAGTACGCGGTGGCCGACTGCGTCAAGCTCGTCGAGGCTCTTCATTACGCCATGGGCGCTGTCGGTGAGGGCTTCGAGGACAGTCTGGACGGCTTCAGTATGGTTGGCGAAAGGTTTCTCGAGGACGAAACGGTCCTCGGCGCCGATGACCTGGTGTTTGAGGACGCCGTTGTCGGCTCCGATCCTTTCTACGATGCCCTTTGCTTTGAGGGCGAATTCATCATTGTTCTTCATGTCAAGCAGCTGGTACTTGAGAGAGGAACTTCCACAGTTGAGTACTAAGATGATCATAATTTATAGTTCAATATTTGTTTCTTTTACTTCGTAATGGGGCGGAAAGTGAACCAAGTAGGGGGGGCTCATGAAAAAATTCCGAATACGGCGGCAAATTTAGGAAATTAATGACTACTTTGCCAAAAAAGTTATGAGGGGAGACATCGAGGCGGTCGGAGCGGCCGGCATATTCACAGTCGGGACGGCTCTGGCCGCCTCGGTCTCCCTCTTCGCCGGAGCCTCCACGGTATATGCTCTTTGCGGAGTTTCGGCGGCATCGGCCTGCCTTCCCCTGTACCTTTTCGTGGAAAGGCGCAGGCTCACGCTCTTCTGGGCAGTGCTACTGCTTCTCTCCTTCAGCTTCGGCCTTGCGGGGGAGGCGGCGCGGTGGGCCTCGGAGCCCGCAGGGCTCCCGGCCCTCGCCTCCCGCCTCTCCGCCTCCCTGCGGGCCCTGATCGACTCCGTACCTTATTCCGACGACCGGGTCCACGGGCTCGTGAAGGCGCTGATAACGGGCGACCGGAGCGGGCTCGGAGGTCCCCTCAAGGCCGCTTTCAGAAAAAGCGGCGCATCCCACCTTCTCGCCCTCTCTGGCATGCACATAGGCATCCTCTATCTCATCCTGGACCGTATCCTGAGACCTCTGGCAAGATCTCCGCTCGCAATTCTACTGAAACGTGTCCTGATGATGTCAGCGGCCATTCTCTACACGATGGTCGTCGGCGCAGGCCCCTCCATAGTGAGGGCATGCCTCTTCATCTGCCTGAGGGAGACGGCCGCGATGCTCGACCGGCCGGCCTCTTCCCTCAGGATATTCTCCCTTGCCCTGATAATCCGGCTGTCCTTCTCCCCATCGTCGGTCTCGGATCCCGGCTTCCAGCTGTCCTATCTTGCGATGGCCGGCATATTCTTCCTCTATCCGAAGCTCGAGACCATGTATCCGGAAAAGGGCGGGGGATTCCTCCTGAAAAAGATATGGGACGGTGCGACCCTTTCAATCAGCTGCCAGATCTTCACGGCTCCCGCAGCATGGTATCACTTCCATACTTTCCCGGTCCATTTCCTCATGACGAACCTCCTTGCAGCTCCGCTCATGACGGTCGTGATGGTGACTGCACTCTCCGCTATCTCCCTCACCGCAATTGGGATCTGTCCGGAATGGGTAGTAAAAACAAGTGAGGGCGCATGCCGCGTCCTCATCTTCATAATCGAAACTGTAAGCGCTGTCTAGTCGAGCAGGAAGCCCTCCGAGGTCCAGATCTTCATCTCTCCGTCCTCGTCGTAGATGAGACATCCCTCTATGCCTTCCTCGCGGCTGATGAATTCAGAGGCCTCTTCGACACCGACGACCATGGCGAAGGTCGCCAGACCGTCAGCGAGCGTCGCGTCGGGAGCGAGGATGGTCGCGCTCAGGATGGACCGCTCGGCCGGGTAACCGGTCCTGGGGTCTATCGTGTGGGAGTATCTGCGGCCGTCCTTCTCGTGGAATTTGCGGTAGTTGCCGGAAGTTACAACTCCGTAGGACCCTTCGGGTATGTGGAAGACGGCTTCAATCTTCTCTCCGCTCACCATGTTGCCCTCCTCGGGCCTGTCGATGCCAATAGTCCAGCGGCGTCCTGAAGGATTGTCTCCCGAACAGAATATCTCTCCGCCTATGTTGATCATCATGCTCTCCACGCCAAGGCCCTTCAGATACTCCGCGACAAGGTCGCAGCTGTAGCCCTGGGCCACTGCATTGTAGTTGAGGCGGGGGAGCGGCCCGCCCTCCCGGGCCACAAGCCCGGCGGGCTTCCCGCTCGTGAGCTCCTCTTCAAGCCGTCCCATCCCGCATCCGGAAAGGATGGATCTGACCTTCTCGTCCGAAGGGAACTCCTCTCCGGTGAAGCCGAAGCCCCAGGCGTCGAAAAGCGGGCCTGCAGCGCAGTCCACAGCCCCTTCGGTGTATTCCCATATCTCCCTTGCGCGCCTGTACATGCCGGAGAATACCTCATTGACCTCTATTTCCTCACCATTGTTGAACCGGCTGAGGTCGGAACCCTTGTTGTATCCGGAAAGGGTGTTGTCTATGACGAGAAGTACCGAATCGATACCGGCCCGGACCTCGTTCACGCCGAGTCCGCGGACGGGGGAGAGGTCGGCCTTGACTATGTATGTGCCTCCCTGGGCGAATCCGCTGATCGCATAATAATCCCCATGGGAACAAGCCGTGGCACAGCTTATGCAAATCACGACGCCGAGAAAAAAGCTATGGGCCTTGATGGATTTCATAGCGCAAATATACTTTATATTTATTATCTTTGCCTGATTAATGTTCAAAAGAATGACTTCGCTTAAACAACATATCGTACGTACAGTCTGTCTCTGTCTGGTAATCGCGACCGTCGTCCCTTCCTGCAAGAAGAAGGAGGAAGAGCAGGTCTTCTATTACCTTAACGGGGCCTTGAGGTTCAGCTCCGAGGCCTTCATCCCCCAGTCCTCCGAAGAGGGCTACTGGGTCGCTGACGTCGACGAGACCGAAGACTGCCATACCTTCATCCCTTCCGGTGTATCCCATCCCCTCAAGGACGGAACAGTAGGATATTATTTCCTCGTTACCCCCGGAATGCATACAAGCGACACTACCAAGTGGCTCGACGGCAGGTATCATTTCGACGAGAGAGGAAGCTTCAGATACCATTTCGGCGACAGCCTCGGAACCTATAAGGTCTATGCCTATTCCTTCGGTTCGGAAAAATACAACGGCACCTCCTATACTTCCTATGTGACGGTAGTCAAACCCGGTCTCGACGGCTCCGTCAAGACCGTATGCGCCGACGGAGAGGAGATATTCACCGATCCCCGCGACGGCAACCAGTACGTCGTCGTCAAGGTCGGCGAGACCTCCTGGCTCAAACCCAATCTCGCGTATGCCGGCTCCGAAGAGGAGCCCCTCGGCCTTGGATACTGCGGCTACGACGTCATGAGTGCCGTCTTCGGCCGCTATTATACCTGGGAGGAGGCCCAGAAAGCCTGCCCCGACGGCTGGACCCTTCCCTCTGACGCGGACTGGGCCGCTGCCGCCTCCACCTTCGCTTCTGACGGAGCCGCTCCCGGCGAGTCCTGGAAGAACGCGGCCGGCGGCTTCATCGACAGGAAAGTTATCTTCAACAACGACAAGGAAGCCTATTTCTGGGACTACTGGCCGAAAGTCGATGCGACGAATTCGACAGGTCTCACCCTTCTTTCAACCGGTTATGGCTCGAAGAACTCAAAGGCTTTCGAAGGCTACCGCTCCATGGCTGTCCAGTGGACCTCTGACGAGGCCCAGGACAGTGCCAAGGGCGTCTATCGCTACCTGCGTGACTCCTATCCCGACGTCTACGTCGGCCAGGCGGACAAGACCGACTTCGTCGCCAATGTCCGCTGCATAAAGGAATAATTTTTCCTACTGTTTTTCGAAAAGATCTATATGGGGAAGCATTCCGGAATACTTCTCCCTTGACCTCGTGAAGAATGTCGAGGTGTATTTCGCCTGGCGGGGACCCTTCCAGGTCGAGGTGTTCGTTATGAGTATCCAGCACTCTCCGTCGGGATATCTCTTCACGAGGGCCGAGGTTCCGGAGAAGGTGCCGGTCCTCACCCATCCCTGCTCGGGATTGGTGTCGTTCCAGCCGAGAGAATAAGTGTCCTGGTCCCTGTATTCGACCATTTTGGCGACGCTTTCGGCGGAAAGGATGTCGGGAAGGGTCGGGTCGCCGTCTATCGAGGCGACAAGACGCGCGATTTCCGCCGCTGAGGCGACCCAGGCGCCCGCGCCCTCCAGGGCGGGTATGTTGTTGCCGCCGTAGCATCTTTCGACTATGCGGCCGGAGCCGTTGTACTCGTCTATGAACTGGCCGTCGCCGGCATGGGTGTAGTAGCGCACCTCGTTGTCCCTCCTGTCCTCATAATAATTGCCGGCAAGGTGCATGTCAAGGCATCCTGCAGGCCTGAGGACATGGCCGCATACGTATTCCTCATAGTCTTCCCCGGAAACTTTCTCGATTACTTTGGAGAGTATCATGTATCCGAAATTGGAATATCTCTGCCACTCTCCGGGGGCGAAACGGAGTCTGCGGCTGAGGACAAGTCTGATGAAGTCCTCCTGGGTCGGGGCAGACTTGAGGCCCATCTGGCCGATTACGTCGAGTGAGGAGAAGAGCGGGTCTCTCGAGAACCCGGCCTGGTGGCGCAGAAGATGCTCTACAGTAATTTTCCCGTAGGAGACGGTGTCCCTTATCGAACTTGTGTAGAGGCTGTCGCAGAGGATCCCTCCATGTCCGAAGACACGGTCGCCGAGAGAGAGAAGGCCTTCTTCTTCAGCCTTCATTATAGCACATGCAGTAATGAGTTTCGATACCGAAGCAAGCCTCAGGATATGTCCGGGGCCCATTTCCACATCTTCGTCAGCCATGCCGTAGCCTTTGGCGTAGACAAGCGAGTCGCCACGGGTAATGGCGAAGGAGGCGCCTTTTATCTCCCAGCTTGCGAGGTATTTCTCTATGTCGCGGTCGAGACCGTGCAGATTCTCACAGTCGGAGTCTTCGTTTGTGAGGATGAAGTTGAGGCTGGTCTCCCCGAACGGCCTTTCCTCCTTTCCTTTATCGCCCGAATGACGGGGGAGGTACAGGAACAAAGCGGCAGCAGCCGCCATTAGGGCAGCCGCCGAAAGGAATATCCATAAGGCTTTGGAGGAGCCGCTCCTTCGTCTACTCATCGCTGGTGACGTCAGTTATTTCGACTTCGAAGATAAGGGGGGCGTAACCGGGGATTCCCGGGGCCGAGCCTGTCGCTTCGTATCCTCGGCCGGATACGAATACGCCAAGGGCCTTTTCATAGGGCCTCATCTTGTAGATAAGGTAAGAGAATCCGTCGATGACTTTGGTGTCGTTGTCGGTGAGGGTGATGCTTGAATAAGTCTTGGACATGGTCGCAAGAACAGGTCCGTAGGTCTTGGAGGCGCTTTCTATGCCGTAGAAGCGGGCTGTGTCGCGGATTGTCGTATCGAATACCTTTCCATTGAGGAGACGGCCCGTGTAGTTGATGTGGATTTCCTGGCCTTCCTTCCAGTCTCCTTCCTTCCAGTCGCTGTCGGCATCCTCGGGAAGGGCGAGGGAACGGAAGTAGAAGCCCCATCCGTTGCCTACGGTGTCAACCGGGCCCCAGTCTTCGCCTTCGAGTTCCTTGATGAAGGCGGAAGGACCGTTGCTCTCAAGGGCGTCTTCGACAAGGTCCACCTCATACTGGAGGATGTCGTCCGTAGCTCCGGTCAGGGATATTTCGTACATTGCATGGCTGCCGCCTGTGACATTCTTGAAATATTCTTCGGCACTGTCGCGGTAGGTAGTAGTGATGAGCCAGCTGGGGGAGATGAAAGTCCTCTTTCCGCCGACTTTCATCGGGGCGAGGCCTTCTCCGCCTATAAGGGCCTCACGGACGCAGGCCGCAAGGGTCGTGGCCCCGAGGTCGGCGGCTTTGGGGCCATAATAGGTGCCGTTGCTGAAGGTTCCCAGAAGGCGGGCGTCTTCCTCTAAGCTCGATTCGGAAATCTCTCCGTCAAGCGTCATGGTGCGGCTTTCGATGAAGACGAGGTCTTTCTCTCCGACAGCCCTGCCGGTCCCTTCCTCATCGCTGAGGATCCATATTCCGTCACACACGGTACCGGCCTCGAAGGCCTCGGGGTAGTTGAGGCTCATCCAGGCGTCGATATATCTTTTGCTTGCTTGGTTGTCTGTCTCGGTAATCACTTTCGCGCATCCATGAAGGAGGCAGAAAGAGGCTGCAAGGACAAGTAGTATAATATTGAATCTCTTCATCAGTCTTTGGCGTATTATCCCGCAAATATAACTAATCATTTGAAATACTGGAAACCCAAACGTGGTAAGCCAGCGCACTGTTAGCAGGAATCGTGCCTACGGCCCTCCTTCCGAAGCCGTGTTTCCCGGAAAAGAGTATCATGCATTCCTCGCCGGCCTTCACTCCGGCAAGCCCGTTCTCAAGGCCCTCGACAAAATCGGTCGAGGAAAGGTCGGCGGTAATGACCTGGAAGGCGTCATCGCCGGAGACGGTCCACCTTGCGGAGGAGGCCGTCTCTTCGTGGTTGGTAGCGAAGAGAGAGGAGTTCGAGATGGATCCGGTGAAGGTGTAACCCGCATAGTAGAAGGAGATTACCCCGTCCTTTTCAAGCTCGGGGCCGTCTCCGGGAACAAGCGTTATGCGGACCGAGCCGTTGTTGTATGTCACGGTATAGCTCTCATCTTTGGCAAGGGTGGAGCTTACATAGGTGTCTATCTTGCCTTCCTGTTTCAGATATGTCTGCTCCAGGGACTGCTTCATGCATCCACCGGACAAAATTACGGCGGCCATCACCGCATATACGGTCTTCCTATTCATTGCCATTGAAAAATTCCTTTGTAACCCGTTCTACATAGGAGGCCACCTCTTCGGCAGAGGCAAAGTCGCCGGGACGCGAAAGGCGTCCGCCGGCGGCGTTCTCGTGGCCGCCTCCGTTGAAGTACATCCTGGAGCATTTCTGGGCGCTCACGCCCTTCTTGGAGCGGATCGAGACGCGGTAGCGGTCGTCCATCTCCTTTATGAAGATGCTCATCCTGACCTTCTCCATCTCGAGGGGGATGTTGACGAAAGCCTCGGTCTCGCCTTCGCGTACGTCGAACTTCTTCCTCTCGTCTCCGGAGAGTATCATGTATGCGACCCCGTCGGAAGTGATAGTCAGCTTTTCGGAGAGGAGATAGCCGAGCAGGCGGTACCTCTCCTCGCGGTAGCTGTGGTATATGTGCTCGAGGACATACTCCCTGTCGACCCCGGCCTCGATGAGCCTGGCGGCCATCTCGAGGGTCATCGGGAATACCGAGTTGGCGAAGTTGTTGGTGTCGGTCGTCATGCCGGGAAGAAGGGCTACAGCGGACTCGGAGGGGAGCCTGGAGGCATAGTCTTCGGCGAAGGAGGTGTTCATCAGTATGCAGAACAGAAGCTCGCTCGCCGAGGATATTTCGGTCTCTGAGAATACAATGTCGAAACTTCCGGTCTCGGGGGCGAGATGGTGGTCAATAAGGACCTTTACGCAGTCGCGGGCGGCTACGGCCGGCCCGACCTTCTCTATCCTCGACAGCCCGTTGAAGTCAAGGCAGAATATGGCATCAGCCGCAGCTATCGCCTTCTCTGCGCCTTCGGGATCCTCGGAGTGGATATGGACGGGAATCCCTTCGGGAAGGATGAAGGAGAGGTTGTCGGCATACTCCGTCGGGAATACTATCGACGGGGAGGCTCCGAGGGAGCGGAGCACGCCGGCGAGTCCGACGGACGAGCCGAGGGCGTCGCCGTCCGGGTTGAGATGGGATATTATCACCGGGCGGAGCGTGGCCTTCATCACTGACTCCAGCCTTGATATGTCTTCTTTGGAAAAATTCATAAAAGGGGGTAAATTCTGTCTGCAAATTTATACATTTTATTGCATTTGATAAATCAAATTTTTAACTTTGTCCGTTCTTTTGGAGGCAAAAGAAATTTGATTGGAAATAAATAAAAACACAATATGAAAATTTTCTCTAAAATCCTCACTTGGTTTATCCTTCCTCTCTGTATCGTAGGACTCGCCTTCCTTTGCGTGAAGAGCGTAATGCAGCCCGTCGACTTCCAGAAACAGCAGACTGCCCGCGAAAAGGTCGCTATCCAGCGCCTCAAGGACATCAGAACCCTCCAGGTCGCCTTCAAGTCCGAGACCGGTCATTTCGCTTCGACCATCGACTCCCTGATTGCCTTCTACAATGACGGAACTATCAAGGTGGTAATGCAGGTCGGCTCCAACGACGACTCCCTCGCCGTTGCCAATACCGCAAAACTCAAACGTCGCCGTCCCAAGATCTCGGCTGCCGAGATGCTCGACCTCTACAACAACGGTGAGGCCCTCGTCTTCAAGATCGAAAGCAAGATTCCCGTCAAGGATACCCTCTGCAACCGTCCCGACTTTGTCGCCGACTCCCTTAAATATATCCCTTACTCAGGTGGCCAGGAAGTCCTTCTCGAGTCTATCGTGAAGACCGTCTCCGGAGTAAAGGTTCCCCTCTTCGAGGCCTCTATGCCTTACAAGGCCCTCCTCAATGGCATGGACCATCAGCTTATCGTCAACCTCGTAGCCGAGCGTGAGGATACCGACCGCTATCCCGGCCTCAAGGTAGGAAGCGTCACTTCTCCTAACAACAATGCCGGTAACTGGGAATAAAAGCAAAATATCCGTTCTCATAACGAGGAACGGGTTCTCGTATAAGACTAGTGGCTGCGCTCAAACCGAATGGTTGAGCGCAGACCGCGTCTTTACGCTACCCGAATTCCAGAAACGCTATGATGAGATAGAGATATCCGCCTTCACTCCCAAGTTCACCCTTGTCCCCGACCAGTTCTTCCGCAAGGAATACGCCCGTCAGGCTCTTGCCGACGTCGTATCGCTTGGTGAGAACGACCTCGTCGAGTCCCTTCCGCTTGAAAATATCGGCGCAGTCGCCGTATATTCCAACTCGATGGGGGAGAGCCTCTCCAAGGCTGTCTCCTCGATGATACTTTACCCCGACGGGTCCTCTCCCCGGGTTTATCCCGAGCTCTACTGGCTCCTGAGGTCCCTCGAAAACGTGGACCAGTACAACAAGGTCCTCGCCTCGTATGCGCCCGGCCGTCTCTTCCTCGTCGTGAGCCAGGGACGCACACTGCTTCTGGCCTCGAGCTATGAGGTCCCCGATTTCACGACCGCCGAATACTATATCTTTGCGGCGCTGAAGAAATTCCAGCTCAATCCCGAGCTTTCCTCCATCTATCTGAGGACTCCCGTCGCCCCCGAAGACGAAGTATCCCTCTACCAGTACTTCAAATCCGTAGAACTCCTATGAGAATAATCGGCGGTGCTCTCAAGGGCAAGATGATCACCCCTCCCATGGGCTACAAGGCCCGTCCCACGA
>JAKSJS010000065.1 GCA_024398155.1 Bacteroidales bacterium
AACTCGAGTTCAAGGCTATGCAGGAACAGATGGTCAATACCTTCAACCAGTATTATGTATCCGGGGAGACTTTCGCCGACGGCAAGAAGACCCTCGACGAGAACATGGCCGACCTTGGCGCGCTCGAAATATCATGGTACGCGTGCGAGAAACGGCTTAAGGGGCTCTATTCCGGCGAAGCCCTCAAGGATCATGAGCGCCGCTTCTTCCGTTCATACGCCTGGTTCTGGGCCAAGTACATGACCGATGCTGAAAAGGAGAAGATGGTAAGAGGCGACGAGCACTCGATCTATGATCTCCGGGTCAACGGCATAGTCAACAACATCGACAGCTGGTACGACCTTTTCGATGTAAAGCGCGGCGACAAGCTCTACCTCTCCCCTTCCCGACGGGTCGAATTCTGGTAAAAACTTAAAAAAATCACGCCCCCTCTAGGCGTGATTTTTTATTTTGAATCATAATAAATTTGCGGGCATGAAAATTCTTGATCTATGCCCGGAAGAGAGGCCGAGGGAAAAGATGGAACGGGCAGGGGCGAGAGCCCTTTCGAATGCCGAGCTTCTCGCAATACTTATTAAGGACGGGACAAGGGACGAGAGCGCCGTGGAGATAGCCCAGAAGCTCCTCGCCGGGAACGGCGGGAGCCTAAGGGCGATAGGCGCGCTCTCGGCCCGGAACTTACGCCGCATCCGTGGCATCGGCCCGGCGAAGGCGTCACTTATCGTGGCCGCCTTCGAACTGGGAAGACGCCACGCCACTGAGATTGATTCGACGGTAAGGAGAAAGATTACAGGTCCCGCGGACGCCGCGCCCCTGTTCCTCGAGAAGATGAAGGGGCTCGACATGGAGGAGAGCTGGGCCCTGTTCCTCAACAGGACAGGTTACGTCACCGACATGAGGAAGATAAGCTCCGGGACAAGGGACTCGACCCTCGTGGACCGCAAGGCTCTTGTAAGGATGGCTGTGGACTGCCTCGCCTCAAGCGTGATCATATCCCACAACCACCCTTCCGGAGATCCCCATCCCGGAAAGGCGGACATAAAGCTTACTGAAGAGTTGAAAACGGCTCTGGATGCCTTTGAGATAGATCTTGTCGATCACATCATAGTCTCCGACCAGAGCTACTTCTCGATGAACGACGGGGGCGTTACCCGCTTCGGGAAGGGCTAGTGTTTCCACTCGTTCTCCCCGAGGAGCTCCCTCGCGAGAAGAGGGCAGTTGGTAGTTATCTGGTCGACTCCGAGGGCGAACATGTTCTTCATGTCCTCCTCTCCGTCGACTGTCCAGACATTGACGCTCATGCCGAGATTGTGGGCCTCTTCGACCCACTCGGGATGGGCGTAGAACTCGCTGAAGTGGTAATCAATGCCGTTGATGCCCTTGGCGGCGAGCTCAGCGGGAGCTATGCCGCCGCCGAGATACTGGTTGATGAACTTGGGGTACATGAGAGCTATCTGCTCACAGACATGCTGGCTGAAGGAGATGAAGATGACCTTCGAGGGGCTGAACATTCCGCGGTCCTTGAGAAGGGTCACGCACTGGGAGAGAAGCTCATCCTCGACAGAGGGCTCTGGCTGGGGCTTCACCTCGAGGACGAGGCGCGTCTTGCCGGCGTACTCGGAGGCGAGGTCGAGATATTCCTCCAGGGAAGGGCGTCTCGAACCGTCCTCGAGGAGACAGCCGGCGAGAGTCTCGAAATCCGTATCGAGGATGTTGTAGCCCCCGACATTGGGGCCGTGGCTTACGAGGATGCGGCCGTCGTTCGTGAGGTTGACGTCGAACTCCGTGCCTTCGAAAGCTTCCATGCAGGCCATGGAGAGGGATGCAATGGAATTGTGGGCGTTACCGGCCTCGGCGCACTGCCAGAAGCCGCGATGGGCGACTATGCCGGTCTTTCCGTCATTCTTCAATGCGGGAAACTTTCCACTGGTACAGGAGACGGCCGCAATAAGGGCCAAAAGGGCTAGAAGTGTCTTCTTCATATCTTTCGGTTTGTTGTTATTTCGTTGATAATATCGTAGCTGCGGAATTGGCGCGATAATGGGGCGCATAGAGGGACTCGACCTCCATTGCAGGAAGGACGAAGACGCCTTTCTGGGTAACGTAGAACTCCTCGGTTATAGTCGTCTTCTCCTCGGGGAAGCAGTCAAACCAATACTCCGAACGGTCGAAACGGGAGTCGCGGTAACCGCAGGGGGATACGGAGATCAACGCTCCGCCGGTGAAGCAGCGGATGGGAGAGAACCTCCATCCATAGCGTCCGGAGGTCTGGTCGACAGGCGCAAGACATCCGGGACGGGGAGCATTTATGCGGACGAAGCTCCTGTATTCCTGGCTCCACACACGATATTCGGCAACGACCTTGTCACCCACCTTGAGGGGATCGCCGTCCTTGAGGGCGGTCTTCTTCCCATTTGCAGCGACAAGGGAGAAGGTCCTCTCTATCTTCATGCCGTTTCCGGCGGGAGTGATCTCTTCGAGAGGCTTCTCGTACGTCTTCCTGAGGACTATCACCTTCGTGGCCTTGAGAGACTCGGAGCCCTCGAGGATAGAGGCGATTGCGTCGATATAGCAGGGCTCGGCATCCCACTGCTGGGTCTCCTTGAGAAGGAGCATCCAGAGGCGTACTCCGTCCGCCACCTCGGGAAGTTCTCCCGTAAGGTCGAGAAGGTCGAGGAGGGCTACATGGGTGTGGAGCTGGCTCTCGAGGAGGCCGCCATAGGGAGATACCATATTGGGGTAGTAGAGGCCGCCGTTCCTGTGGTCTACTGCATACTCGGAAAGCGAAAGTATATCGGCCTCGAGCGAGTTCTCAAGCTTCCTGTCGATGTAGGAACCGAGTCCCCAGGACTTAGCGAGCTCCTTTCCGCCCTCGCCCATAAGACGGGCAAGGATGGAGGCGCGGCGAACCTTGGTATAGACGCTGGGGGTCACGCGGCTCTTCTTGGGGAAGAGGAATGCCTTGGACTCCTTCTTGAACTCGCGGGTCAATTTCTCGGAGAAAGGAACTGAGGCGTATTCGGAACGGACATAGAGGTACTGCTCGAGATACAGCCAGCCGCACCACCAGGGCCTCTGCCTCTCCTTGAAATAGGACTTGTCAAGATACTTGACAGCGTCATCGACAACGGCTTCCAGTTCGGCGGGAAGCACTCCGCGTCCGGCCATCCTGTGGAAGCGTTCGAGGAGCACGGCGGTGATGATCGGCGAGGAGGGCATCTCCTCGAACCATGCGAATCCGCCGTCAGCGTTGCGGCATTCAAGTATCTTCGAGACAAGCTCACTGTCGCTGACTTTCGTGCCGGAAACGGCCCCGGAGCCCAGCAGGGAGGCTATCTTGCGTACATACAGAGCCTCGGAGAGCGAGAGGACATTGTCACTGGAAGGATCGACGCGCGAAGGGATTGCGTCGAGTACCATGTCGTATACGTTCCTCTCATAATACTCGGCTCCATAATGGGTCGTGCCGGTGAACTCGGCGCGGAGACGGTTTATCAGTTCCTCTTCTGACATGCCGGCGAGAAGGATGCCGCTATGGGCCTCGGTGAGGACCTGGGAGCGGGGTTTGACGGGAGAAGTCACGAAGATAGCGTCGCTGAAGGTATCGCCGACAAAGACGAGCTTGAGGCCGAGAGCCTCTATATCCCCGGTGGGGACATCGATAGGGAATTCGGCACTGACGGTCTCGCCGGCACCGACCGTGACGTCCTGTTTCAGGGCCACAAAGGCCTCGCCTTCGTAGCTTGCCCTGTCGTATGCGAAGAGCATCAGACGTCCGCTCACTTTCTCGCCGCTTATCGAGGAAACGGCAGCGGAAGCCACGTATCTGTCACCCTTGTAAAGGACACGGGGCTGGACGAGGGAGGCCTTGACAGGCATCGTAACCGTCATCTCCTTGCGGACAACGTTGTTGTTCATCTCAGCGTCATGCGCATACGCGGAGACTATATAGGTGGAGAGCTTGTCGGAAGTCCTGAACTTCACTTCGGCAGTTCCGTCCTCGCCGACCTCGACGAAAGGTTCGAAGGCCAGCACATCGGCGAAGTCCTCACGGACAGCCACTCCGGCCGCAGCCTCATAGTCGGCCTCTTCCACCTCGACAGAGCCTGCGAGATCATTCTGGACATAAGCCATAGATGCTTCCTCCATTACCATATCATCGGCCGCTATTTCCATAGTCGCGGCAGCCTTGGACAGCATCTTCACTCCGTTCCCGTAGGTATAGCGGTACTCGAAGCTCCTTGCCGAACCGCAGGAGTTGCTGACATAGGGAGCCCATGCCGAACGGGCATAAAGTCCCTGGCTGGTCCACACGTTGGGGCATATCGTTTCCGAAGCCTTGTCGAATACTGCGACCAGGGCTTCGGCTCCCTTCCATGCCTGAAGCGTCACGGTATATTCTGCTCCCGGGAGGGACTTGTCCTCGAAACGGGAGAAGGTAAGGGCGGGATTGATCGAAGGGGCAGGACGGTGGAATTCGCGGTTCCAGCTGTAGATGCGGCCGTTCCTGAAGTAGAATACGGATACGGCCATGGCCTCGCTGTATTCCTTGCTGAAGGGGAAGGATACGGTCGCGATGCCGGAAGCGTCGATATGTATTTTCTGCGAAGCTACAAAACGGCTGTCAACGTCGAAGAGCTCGGCTATCGCCCATGTCTCTCCGCCGACACCCATGCGGAACGCGATCTCGTCCGCGGAAGCGTCCTCCTTCATCATGAATACATTCTCACATGCAAAAGGAAGGGTCTGGGAATCCTTGTTTATCCTTACGATCTCCATCTTCTTCTCAGCCTTTGTCTCACGGCCGGTCGCGGTCTTGTAGACAGCGCTGCAGACAATCTCGTAAAGGCCCTCGTCGGGAAGGGAAAGGGTCTCCTCATCCTTGGGAAGAGCCTCGCCCGTGAGCACGGACTTGCCTTCCTTTGTAGCCTTGTACGAGATCTTGACGGGAACGGTCTTCCCGCCGGCAAGCGCATCGAACACGACACGTACGTCGGAAGAACTGACTACCGCGCTCTCGTAATATGAGCCGTCATTTTCAAGGCGCTCGAAGCTCGCATCAGCCTTGCCGGGAACAGCGACCGAAAGGTCGAAGTCCCGGGCTATCGAGAAGGACTGGGCCTCCTCTATCGTCTCTCCGGTGGCATCCACCACCTTGACGACAAGACGATAGTAGCCGGCCTCGAGCTCCTTTTCGAGAGCAATTGAGAAGGAGCCGTCGGGAGCTAGCTGGAGCGGGGACTCCTCAGCGATCGCGCCGGACCTTATGAGGGAATACGTAACTCTCGCAGAGGAGAGATTGTGGCCCGAGTAGGCCTTGACAGAGCCTGTGACAGACGAATCGTCACCGGCAATGCGGGGCGCGGAAGGAACATCGAACTTTATCTCGAAAGTCGGCAGCACGAAGTCGTCCACATCGAAGTACTTCGTGGCAAGGCATCTCGAACCGTAGAAGATGCATATCGAGTACATGCCGTTATGGGAGAGCTTCTCTAGTCTGAACGACGAAGCGGCGGATCCCATCGAGGAAGTCTTGAGCGACTTCTTTGCGACAAGCTCGCCGTCAGGGTTGAAAAGCCTTGCCTCGACAGTGCGGCCCTTGGGGAAGACCTTGAAGGCCTTGTAGCTGCAGCCGCTGTAAAGGACAGTCTTGAAGCGGACCTCGTCGCCTGGATGGAAGGCGGCGCAGTCGAGCATCAGCGTTGCGTAGTCGCCCGAAGTTGCGACTCTTGCAGAATTCTGGGCGTTGAAGAAATACTTGTTGAGGCTTATGGGCTTTGTCTTTCTCAGGCGACCGCCGTCGACATCCGAACACACGAGTTCGAAATAGCTCTTGGAGTTGGACTTTATGTAATTCTCGAAGGTGGAGGGGAGATAGGTGAAGCCGTCAAGGGCAAGTGAGCTATGGGTAAGGACAACCTTGTCTCCCTTGTAGAGTTCGAGTTTGACCTTCCCGAGGGGCTTGCCTGTCTTGTATTCGGCGACATAGATGCGGCTCGCGCGGACACCCTGGCACCAGGCTATCGACAGGGTCTTCTTCTCGTAGTCGGTCACTGTCGAGACCTTGCCGCTGACTGCCTTGAGGGAATAGTTCCCATCATCGAGGGCTCCGAGGCTGAACTTTACCGTATCCACGGCATAGAAGCTCCTGACCTTGTTCTCGACATCGAATGACTTTATCTCCTTGCCACCGGCATCAAGAAGCGAGAGCTTCGCCGAGGGAAGGTTGCGGAGCATTACCGAGACCTCGTCTTCCTTGACGGCGACACGTATTTCGCGGGAGTCAAGCTCCTCCATCACTCCGCCGACCTTTTCGCAGACAGAGGCGACGGTCTTCTCGTCGCCCTTGAAGGCGGCGCGGCGTTTCTCGAAATCGAGGCACTCCTCATAAAGGTCCTTGAACTCCTTTGAGGAGGCGTTGTCACTTGAGAGTTTGGAGAACTTTCCGGACAGTATATCCTGCTCGAAGATTAGGCCTGCAGCCTTTCCCTTGTACTTTTTGGCGAGGTTCTCGAGGGCGGAGGTCTTCTCCTCCCCGGCCTTCAGCTTTTCAAGGCGGGCATACTCGAGGACAGCCTCGAGAGGATATCTCGAGCCGACTGTCTTCTCGAGGGCCCCGTATACGGCCGTATTGTCCTCCATCCAGTAATGGGTGGCGCGGGCATAAGTGACCCAGAGGGCATACTCGTAGTCATTCTCTATGTTCTCTGCGAGTATCGGTTCGCAGGGACTGTAGAAATAGAAATATGGGGCATCCTTGTAGAAGATGTCCAGGTGCGACGAGGCAAGCGCCTTCCTGTTGGCCTCGACGAACTCCCAGAGTTCGGAGGAGGAAGAGCCGATGTAGCTGCTCATGTGGTGGAAGACGAGAGCGGGGTTGCCGAAAGCCGCGAGCTCGTCCTTGAGGGCTGTCATCAGCGAGTCCCTGAGCTTCCAGTCGCGGCGTGTCGAGACGTCGACATAAGCCACGGAAGCGTCGTAGAAGTCGTAAGGGAGCTTCTTCGAAAGGGCTTCCTTCTTTATCTTCTCGAGAGTCGCGAGGCACTTCTTCGGCAGGTCCGCCGAGTTGTTCTTTTCATATTCGGCCCATAATGAGCTCAGGACGTGGCCGTCCTTGGATTCTGCTGCAGATGTCATCACAGGAAACAGGGAAAGGCATAACGATGCCAATAAGGAAAGAGCAAATCTTTTCATAACTCAAACTTCAAAAAGGCCATAGCTTCCGCTACGACATAAGTACTGCCTCCGACATAAATCAATCGCCGTGCCATAGAACTATTGCCGTTGGCTACCGCCGGAGTGTCAGGTGTGAAAACGTCGGCTTCGCCGACCCCACCGCAAGCGGTCCCCCCTCTTATGATGCCGAGGGTGGCACAGTTTTCATCACCTGACACTCCGGCGGTAGCCATAGCCTCAGATACGGAAGGGACTGAGACAGCGGAAGCGGGATCGCCGCCGAGGGCGAGGAAGCGGCGGAGGACTTCGTCCGCAGCCATCGCGCGGCTCGAGGCGGCATTGGTGAATATGTACCTCGCGCCTTTGGGAAGGAGGGCAAGGGCGGCATCCACATCCTTGTCGAAGACAGAGCCGTAGACTATCGTCAGATCGGAAATCTCGCCGGACGAGAGCATCCCGGAGAGCCTGGCGAAATTATACTTGAGGCCGTGGGCATTATGGCCGATATCACAGATGATCCAGGGATCCTTGGACACAGTCTCCCAGCGGCCATGGAAACCCGTTCGGGCCGCAGTACGGGCGAGAGCCTCCTTCGGGGGCTCGATGCCGAGCACAGCGAGGGCCGCAAGGACGGTCCTGAGGTTCGCCCTCTGATAGTTACCCGCAAGGTCGAGGCTTCCGAGCAGTCCTTCGAAATATTCGGGCACAGGCTCCTTGTCGGCAAAGACGAGACGGGGCTTTTCGACGAGGGAGAGGTTCGTGTAGCGGAACTTCCTCTCGAAGATAGGGTCCGTTTCCGGGGAGGACTCCCCTATCACGGCCGGGACTCCCTCCTTGATGATGCCGGCCTTCTCGAAGGCAATTTCGGGAAGGGTCGAGCCGAGGATGTCGCAATGGTCGAGGCCTATGTTGGTTATGACGCTGAGGACCGGCTTTATTATGTTCGTGCTGTCCAGGCGGCCTCCGAGGCCGGTTTCTATGACGGCGATATCGACTCCCGCCGACGCGAAGAAATCGAAGGCCATGGCAGTAGTTATCTCGAAGAACGACATCCCGATATGGTCGGCGGTCTCCTCCCATCTTTCGAGGAAATCCCACACTTCCCCGCGGGAAATCAGTCTCACACCGTCATTGTCGACGACCCTCATCCTCTCGCGGAAATCGAGGATATGGGGGGACGTATACAGACCGACACGGAGTCCGGTCGAGGCGATTGCTGAGGCCAGCATGTTCGAGACCGAGCCCTTGCCGTTGGTGCCGGCGACATGGACCGTACGGTAGCGGCGGTGGGGATGGCCGGCCATCTGGTCGATGAACTCCATGTTCCCGAGACCGGGCTTGTAGGCCGACGAACCGGCGGATTGGAAGGACTGGTGGCGGGAGAAAAGCCTTTCGACCCTGGTATTATACTGTTCTGTAGTCATTTGTATCAAAAAAGCGCCCGTGCGTTCACGGGAGTTCAGCAAAAATAACTATTTTTGGCGGACATTTGATGACAAATGGAAGTTAACAACACAGTTTTCGACTCTACTTTCGTCATTGACGGAATAAAGATGGGCGCGACCCCCGCAAAACTCCTTGCGGAGTGCGTCGTCGAGCCTGTCGAGGTCCGGGGCAACGGCCTGGAAATTATCGACGAGACCGTCGACCCGACTCCTTCCGTCAAGAAATTCAACATAGACCTTCTCGAAGATTATATCGGGAAGATACGCTCCAGCGTACCCCGCTTTGCCCTTCCCTATCCTGAGAAAGCGGCAAGGGCAGCCGTCGCGGAAGCGCTGACGGAATGCATCTTCAACGGCGGCCATTTCCGCCTCCAGGACATAGACCTTACCCTTGCATGGAAATGGGACTGCGACGGTATGGGCAATATGGCCAGCTTCTACCGGAGCGTCGAATCTGCCGCCCAGTATATGTGGGACCTCGGAGTCAAGGTCAGCAACTTTGTCTGCTACAAGGACAAGTATTGCTCCATGGAGTGCGAGCCAGATGCCGACGACCTCAACCCGGGAGACGCGATACCGACCGAGACTCCTGACCACATCGCGATGGTCGACGAATGGAGGATGCCCTCCAAAGCCAGGGACGCCCCGACAAGCTGGATACTCTACATTCCCTTCGACACCTGCCCTTACCGCCTGGGCGGTTCCGCCTTCTCCCGCTTCTTCGGAAACGGAGGCGACCCCGCTCCCGAAATAAGCGATCCGGACTACTTCATGGACTGCTTCGAAGTCGTAAGGGAGATGGTCGAGGACGGTGTCGCGATCAAGGTGAATGGTAAGGCGATATCCGCCGCGGAGAAGCCGCGCACAATCGTCCTTTACAAACCGGTTGGAGTGCTCTCGACGATGAGCGATCCGTTCGGCGGGAAGACCGTCGCGGAGCTGGTGAGAA
>JAKSJS010000066.1 GCA_024398155.1 Bacteroidales bacterium
CGGAGGATGCTCCGGCAATACCCAGGGGGTTGCCGCGCTCGCCGTCGTAGTACTTGCCGAAAGGTAGGGAATGTGTTGAAGAATTGGTTGTAATTTCGGGGCGTCAAATTTGTTTGCGCCCCGATTTTTTGTAACTTTGCAACCCGAAATAAAACCAACTCAACAATGGTCAAAATCGGAACTCCCCTTACTAAAGTCGCGAAAAAAGCCCTGCTCTGCGGTTCTGGTGAACTCGGTAAAGAAGTCACTATCGAACTCCAGCGCTACGGCGTCGAAGTCGTAGCCTGCGACCGCTACGCAAACGCTCCCGCAATGCAGGTAGCCCACCGCTCCTACACCCTCTCAATGCTCGACGGAGATGCTCTCCGCGCAATCATCGAGAAAGAACAGCCCGACCTTATCATCCCTGAAGTCGAGGCGATTGCCACTCCTACCCTCGTCGCCCTCGAGAAAGAAGGCTACAAGGTAATCCCTACCGCGAACGCCGCCTTCCTTACGATGAACCGTGAGGGTATCCGTCGTCTTGCCCATGAAGAGCTTGGTCTGCCGACCTCCTTCTACCGTTTCGCCGACAACTATGAAGAGTTCAAGACCGCTATCGAAGAAGTCGGTATCCCCTGTGTAGTAAAACCGATCATGTCCTCCTCCGGCCACGGCCAGTCGACCGTCAAGAAAGCCGAGGATGTAGATAAAGCCTGGCACATGGCCCAGGAAGGCGGCCGCGCCGGTGCCGGTCGCGTAATCGTCGAGCGCTTCGTCGACTTCGACTACGAGATCACCCTCCTCACCGTCCGCCACAGCGGAGGTACGACCTGCCTCGAGCCTATCGGTCACCACCAGGTCGAAGGCGACTACCGCGAGTCCTGGCAGCCCCAGGCAATGACTCCCGCCGCCCTCGAGAAGGCCAAGGAGATCGCCCACAAGATAACCGGTGCCCTCGGCGGCTACGGTATCTTCGGCGTCGAGATGTTCATCAAGGGTGACGAGGTCATCTTCTCCGAAGTCTCCCCCCGCCCGCACGATACAGGTATGGTAACAATGATCTCCCAGGACCTCTCCGAATTCGGCCTCCACGCCCGCGCGGTCCTCGGTCTTCCGATCCCCTCTATTAGATTCTACGGCCCTAGCGCTTCCAAGGCTATCGTCATCGAAGGCGACACCGACAAGGTTGAGTTCGACAACCTCGAAGCAGTCCTTGAGGAGCCCGGAACACAGATCAGGCTTTTCGGAAAGCCCGAAGTCAAAGGTCATCGTCGTTACGGAGTCATCCTCGCAACCGATGAGACTGTTGAGAAGGCGCTCGCAAAGGCTGAAAGAGCTTACAAGAAATTACAAGTTATTATTCATCCGAGATAATTTTTTTGAAAAGACGATTTCTTATTTGAGGTCGTCTTTTTTATAAATAACCAGGTATGACAAAGAACCAAACAAAGAAACTCGTTCTCGAGAACGGTCTGGAAATGAAAGGCATCGGCTTCGGCGCCGACAAGCCCGTCGTCGGAGAGATAATCTTCAACACCTCCATGGTAGGATACCAGGAGATAATCTCCGATCCCGCCTATGCCGGCCAGATCGTAGTTATGACCTATCCCCCTATGGGCCAGTATGGAATAGCTGACGAAGATTTCGAAAGCCGCCACGCCGCTATAGCCGGATTCGTTGCAAGGGAGTACTGCGACACCCCTTCTAACTTCCGCTTCACAAAAACCCTCTCCGAGGAGCTCGAGGAGAGCGGCGTTCCCGCAATCTATGGTCTTGATACGAGGAAGCTCACCCGCCTTATCCGCAACTACGGCATCATGAAGGCCGCCATCGTAGACGAGGCCGTCTCCACTGAAGAGGCCCTCGAGATGATAAAGGACTTCAAGCCCGCCACAAGGATAGTCGAGAGCGTAAGCACAGACCAGAGATGGTTCAAGCGCACCCCCCACCACAAACATGACGTCGTCATAGTCGACCTCGGCGCGAAGATGAGCCTGATCGACTGTCTGACCGACAAGGGATGCAACGTGACTGTCGTACCCTTCAATTCGACTACAGAAGAGATCCTCGGCTTCAACCCCGACGGAGTCCTCATCTCCAGCGGCCCCGGCGACCCCGCCGAGCTTCCCGAGATGATTAATACGATCAATGAGCTCAAGGGCAGGCTTCCCCTTGCCGGCGTAGGCCTCGGCCATGAGCTTATCGCGATGAGCTACGGCGCGAAGATCGAGCGCCTCGCTCCCGGCCACCACGGCGGCCGTCCCGTCAGGGATCTCGAGACCGGCCGCATCGAGCCCGTCGAGCACAACCACGGCTACGCAGTAGTCGCCTCCACCCTCCCCGCAGCCCTCAAGGTCTGCTACGAGGATGTCGTCGACAAGAGCGTCGAAGGCCTCAAGTGCGAGAAGGACAAAGTCCTGACGAGCGCCTTCTACCCCGAAGGAGCCCCCGGCCCGAAGGAGGAAAGCTTCTTTACAAGACTCATAAGTTGGATGGAATAAAACGAAGATACTATGCCTAAAAGAACTGACATCAAGAAAGTAATGGTAATCGGCTCCGGTCCTATCGTAATCGGACAGGCCGCTGAATTCGATTACGCCGGAACCCAGGCCTGCCTCGCTCTCAAGGAAGAGGGATACGAGGTCATCCTCGTCAACTCCAACCCCGCAACGATCATGACCGACACCCATATAGCCGACAAGGTCTACATGGAGCCCCTCGATCTTGAATACATAGCCAAGATAATCCGCTACGAGCGTCCGGACGCCATCGTTCCGGGTCTCGGCGGCCAGACAGGTCTCAACATGGCCGTCAAGCTCGCCAAGAAAGGCGTGCTCGACGAGTGCCAGGTCGAGATCCTCGGAACCTCCTTCGAGAGCATCGAGAAGGCCGAGGACCGCGAGCTCTTCAAGGAGCTCTGCATCGGCCTCGGCGAGCCGGTAATCCCTTCCGACATCTGCTACTCCGTCGAGGAGTCTGTAGAGATCGCCAACAAGATCGGCTACCCCGTAGTTCTCCGTCCCGCCTTCACCCTCGGCGGTACCGGCGGAGGATTCGCCGACAATGAGGAGGAACTCCGCGAGATGATGAAGAACGCCCTCGCCCTCTCCCCTGTCCACCAGGTACTCGTAGAGAAGAGCGTCAAGGGCTACAAGGAGATTGAGTTCGAGGTCATGCGCGACTCCAACGACACCGCGATAACGATCTGCTCTATGGAGAATATCGACCCCGTAGGTATCCACACTGGTGATTCCATGGTCGTAGCTCCCGTCCAGACCCTTGCCGACAAGGAGTATGAGATGCTCCGCGAGAGCGCCCTCAAGATTATCCGCGCCCTCAAGATAGAGGGAGGCTGCAACGTCCAGTTCGCCCTCGATCCTCTCTCCTTCAACTACTACCTCATCGAGGTCAACCCCCGCGTTTCGCGCTCTTCCGCCCTCGCCTCCAAGGCCTCGGGCTTCCCTATCGCCCGCGTCACCGCGAAGATCGCCGTCGGCCTCACGCTTGACGAGATAACGATCGCCGGCTCGCCCGCATGCTGCGAGCCTTCGATCGACTATGTCGTCGCCAAGGTCGCCCGCTTCCCCTTCGACAAGTTCAGCGAGGCCATCAACGAGCTCGGAACCCAGATGAAGGCTACCGGCGAGGTCATGAGCATAGGCCGCACCCTCGAGGAGAGCCTCCTCAAGGCGATCCGCTCCCTCGAGATCGGCGCCTGCCACTTCTACAAGAAGAAATTCGAGACGATGGACAATGCGTCCCTCCTCAACTATATCGTCAAGTTCCCCGATGACCACATGCTGGCTATCGCCCAGCTTATCCGCAACGGCGTCGACATCCGCCTCATCTACGACCGCACGAAGATAGACATGCTCTTCCTCGACAACATGGTCCGCATAGTCGCGATGGAAAAACGCCTGAAGGCTGCCGCCGGCGACCTCGAGCTTCTCAAGGAAGCCAAGAAACTCGGCTTCAGCGACAAGTTCATCGGCCAGCTATGGGGAAAGACCGAGAAGGAGATGATCGAGCTCCGCTTCGCCAACGGGATCAAACCCGTCTACAAGTTCATCGACAGCTGCGCCGGAGAATTCGAGACCTACGTCCCCTACTTCTACTCGACCTATGAAGACGAGAACGAGAGCATCCGCTCCGACCGCAAGAAGATAATCGTCCTCGGCGCCGGTCCTATCCGTATCGGCCAGGGCGTCGAGTTCGACTACTCGCCCGTCCACGCTATCTGGGCCCTTCGTGAGGCCGGTTACGAGGCCATCATCATCAACAACAACCCCGAGACCGTCTCCACTGACTATACGATTTCCGACAAGCTCTACTTCGAGCCCCTTACCGTCGAGGACGTCATGCACGTCATCGACCTCGAGAAACCCGAAGGAGTGATCGTAACCCTCGGAGGCCAGACCGCGATCAACCGCGCCGGCCCTCTCGCCGAGTTCGGTGTCCCCATCATCGGTACCCAGATCGAGGCTATCGACAATGCCGAGGACAGGAAACTCTTCGAGGCCATCATGAGGAAGACCGGTATCCCCCAGCCCAAGGCCAAGGCCGTCACCGACGTCGAAGAAGGCGTAAAGGCCGCCGAGGAGATCGGATATCCCGTCCTCGTCCGCCCGAGCTTCGTTCTTGGAGGACGCGCGATGATGATAGTCGGCAATGAGGCGACTCTCCGCCACTATCTCCACAATGCCGTCGAAGTGAACGAGAACTCCCCCGTCCTCGTCGACAAGTACATCATGGGCCGCGAGACCGAGGTCGACGCAATCTGCGACGGCGAGAATGTCTTCATCCCCGGCATCATGGAGCATGTCGAGAAGACCGGTATCCACTCCGGCGACTCAATCAGCGTATATCCTTCCTTCTCGCTCTCCCAGGCCGTCAAGGACAAGATCATCAGCTATACGAAGACCCTCGGAAAAGCGATAGGCATCGTCGGTCTCTTCAATATCCAGTACATCGTCGACAAGAATGACGACGTATACGTAATCGAGGTGAACCCCCGTTCTTCCCGTACCGTTCCCTTCCTCTCCAAGTCAACCGGCATCCAGATGGCGAAGATCGCCACTCTTGTAATGCTCGGCAAGAAGCTTCCCGAGCTCGGCATAACCGAGACCTACTTCCCCGAGAGGAAACGCTACTACGTCAAGACTCCCGCCTTCTCCTTCGGCAAGATCAAAGGTATCGACACCTACCTCTCTCCCGAGATGAAGTCCACCGGAGAGGCGATAGGCTACGACAAGTCGCTCAACAGAGCCCTCTACAAGTCCCTCAAGGCATCCGGCATGAACATCGTGAACTACGGTACCGTATTCGCCACGATAGCCGACAAGGACAAGGATGAGGCCCTTCCTCTTCTCCAGCGCTTCTACAACCGCGGATTCAACATCCAGGCTACCGAAGGAACCGCCGAGTTCCTCCGCCAGCACGGTATCCGTACGAGATGTCTGAAGAAGCTCTCCCAGGGCAGCGACGACATCTGTCAGTCGCTCCGCAAGGGCCATGTAAGCTACGTCATCAACACTATCGACGTCAACCAGAGATCCACCCATCTCGACGGTTACGAGATCCGTCGTACAGCCGTTGAGAACAACGTCACGATCTTCACAGCCCTCGAAACCGTAAACGTCCTCCTTGACGTTCTCGAGGAAATCACCCTCGGAATATCAACCATCGACGAAGAATACAAATAATGGAACAGAGACTTTTCAAAATAGTCGCCAACAAGGAAATCGCCGAGCTTACCTACCGCCTCGACCTCGAGGCGGTGGAGCCCGGCTTCTCCTTCGACGGAGAGTTCGTCAACATAAAGATTGACGGATTCTTCCTCAGAAGGCCGATTTCCGTATGTGACAGCTACCCCGGAGGAATAACCCTTGTCTACAAGGTAGTAGGAAAGGGAACCGAGGCCCTTTCCCATAAAAAGGAAGGAGAGGTCCTCGACCTTCTTACCGGACTCGGACGCGGCTTCGACGCCGCGGCGACGGAGAGCTCCGCTCTGCTCGTCGCCGGCGGGCTCGGCGCCGCTCCCCTCCTCCCCCTTGCGAAGAAACTCAAGGCCGCCGGAAAGAAGGTGAACGTAGTCCTGGGCTTCAACAAGGCATCCGAGATATGCCTCGAGGAAGAGCTCCGAGCCCTTGCCGACTCTTTTGAAATAGCGACTGTCGACGCCATAAAAGCGATGGACCCGACCTTCGACTACTTCTATACCTGCGGGCCTATGGTCATGATGAAAGTCGTCTGCAAGACCCTTGACGCTCCCGGCGAGGCAAGCCTCGAGGAGCGTATGGGATGCGGCTTCGGAATATGCGTAGGATGTACCGTAGTTACGAAAAACGGCCCCAGAAAGGTCTGCAAGGACGGTCCCGTATTCAAGAAGGAGGATATCGTATGGTAAACACTAAGATAAATCTTGCCGGCGTAAGCCTCTCTAACCCGATAGTCCCCGCGAGCGGGACCTTCGGCTTCGGGACCGAGATGGCTGACGTCTACGACATCAACCTCCTCGGAGGTATCTCCCTCAAGGGAACGACCCTCAATCCCCGTGTCGGCAACCCGACTCCCCGTATCGCCGAATGCTCCTCCGGAATGATCAGCTCCGTCGGGCTCGAGAATGCGGGGATCGACGTACTCGTCGCCGAGAAGCTCCCCGAGCTCAGGAAGATCTACAATGGAGCGATAATAGCCAACATCAGCGGCTTCTCGATAGACGAGTACGTCGCGGCCTGCGCCAAAGCTGCGGCCGCCCCCGAGACCGACATCGTCGAAGTCAATGTCTCCTGCCCCAACGTCCACAACGGCGGCATGGCCTTCGGCACCTCCCCCGAGTCTGCCGCTGCCGTGACGAAAGCCGTCAAGGCCGTCACCGGCCCGAAGCCCGTCTTCATAAAGCTCAGCCCCAACGTAACGGACATAGTTTCGATAGCTAAAGCCTGCGAAGAGGCCGGAGCTGACGGTCTCACCCTTATCAATACGGTCCTCGGCATGAGGATCAACATAAAGACGCGTAGGCCCATAGTCGCCAACAGGATGGGCGGCTTCTCCGGCCGCGCGATCTTCCCCCTCGCCGTCCGCATGGTCTACCAGGTATCCAAAGCCTGCTCGATTCCCGTAATGGGATGCGGCGGAGTGGCAACCGCCGAAGACGTAGTCGAGATGATGATGGCCGGCGCAAGCGCAGTCCAGGTAGGCGCGGAGAACCTCCGCGAGCCCTACTGCTGCCGCAACATGGCTCTCGAGCTCCCCGTCCTCCTCGAAAAGCTCGGAGTCAAGGACATAAACGAAATAATCGGAATAACAGAATAGAGAATATGGCAAAAGACGTAATCATAGCCTGCGATTTTTCAAGCAAGGAAACGACCCTCGAGTTCCTCGACAAGTTCAAGGACTCACCCCGCAAACCCTTCGTCAAGATAGGAATGGAGCTCTACTACAGCGCCGGTCCCGAGATCGTCCGCGAGATAAAGGCCCGCGGCCACAAGATCTTCCTCGACCTCAAGCTCCACGACATCCCCAACACCGTTCGCAAGACAATGAAGGTGTTGTCTGCTCTTGACGTGGATATGACCAACGTGCACGCAGCAGGTACCATTGATATGATGAAAGCCGCCCTGGAAGGCCTTACCCGTCCCGACGGCACCCGCCCTCTTCTGATTGCCGTTACACAGTTGACCTCTACCAGCGAGGAGAGGATGAGAAGCGAACTCCTCATCAACGCCACGATCGGCGAGACTATCGCCAAATACGCCTCCAACGCCAAAGAGGCAGGCCTTGACGGCGTCGTCTGCTCGCCTCTCGAGGCTTCGCTCGTCAAGGACGCCTGCGGCTCCGCCTTCGTCGCCGTGACGCCAGGCATCCGCTTCGCGGACTCCGCCGCCGACGACCAGGTCCGCATCACGACCCCGGCCCGCGCCCGCGAGATCGGCTCCGACTATATCGTCGTCGGCCGCCCCATTACGGCCGCCGAAGATCCCGTAGCCGCCTACAACCGTTGTATAACCGAATTTCTACAGTAAATAAATGGAGAAGACAATTGCAAAACAACTGCTCTCAATCAAGGCAGTCTTCCTTCGTCCCGAAGAGCCGTTCACATGGGCCAGCGGCATCAAAAGCCCTATCTATTGCGACAACCGCCTCATCCTTTCCGCTCCCTCCGCCCGCGTCGTCGTCGAGCAGGCGATAGCCGACAAGGTCAAGGAGAAATTCCCTGAGGCTGAGATGCTTATGGGCACTTCCACAGCCGGCATAGCCCATGCCGCAATAGCAGCCTCCATCCTCGGCATGCCTATGGGCTACGTCCGCGGAGAGGCCAAGACCCACGGCCGCAACAACAAGATCGAAGGCCGCATGGAACCCGGAACGAAGGTCGTCGTAATCGAGGACCTTATCTCCACCGGCGGCAGCGCGATAGAAGTCGTGAACTCTCTTCGCGAAGCCGGAGCCGAAGTTCTCGGAATTGTTTCTATATTTACATACGGAATGAAGAAGGGACTCGACCGTCTCGCCGAGGCGAACGTCGTTAACTACTCCCTCTCCAACCTTGACGCCCTCGTCGAGGTTGCCGCAGAGGACGGATATATCGCTCCCGAGTGGAAGGACCGCATAATAGCCTTCCGCAACAACCCGAGCGACGAAAGCTGGATCAAATAACTTAACACATAGACAATGAAACATCTCATAGACCCGACAGACCTCACAAAACATGAGACTGACGAAATCATCGCTCTTGCCGAAGACATCATCGCAAGGCCCGAGCTTTACCGCGAGCTCCATCGCTACAACAAGCTCGCGACCCTCTTCTATGAGCCCTCGACCCGTACCCGCCTCAGCTTCACCTCAGCAATGATGGAGCTCGGCGGCAACGTTCTCGGCTTCTCCGACGCCAACAGCTCCTCTGTAAGCAAGGGCGAGACCGTCCAGGACACAGTCCGCGTCGTATCAAACTTCGTCGACGTAATCGCAATGCGCCATCCCCTCGAGGGCGCGCCTTATGTCGCCTCTCAGGTATCCCCCGTTCCTATCATCAATGCCGGTGACGGCTCCCATGCCCATCCGACCCAGACCCTGACCGACCTCCTCACGATCAAGCGTGAGCTCGGCCACATCGACGGCATCACGATAGGTTTCTGCGGTGACCTCAAGTTCGGACGTACAGTCCACTCCCTCATCAAAGCCCTCTCCCGCTATGAGGACGTCAAGGTTGTCCTGATCGCTCCCGACGAGCTCCGCCTCCCCAGCTACATCAAACAGGATGTATGCGACAAGAACGGCATCGACTACCGCGAGGTCAAGACCATCGAGGAGGTGATAGGTGAGCTCGACGTACTCTACATGACCCGCGTCCAGAAAGAGCGCTTCCTCGACGAGGAGGAGTTCGAGAGAGTCAAGAACAGCTTCGTGCTCGACAACGCCAAGATGGCCCTCGCGAAGGAGAAGATGGCCGTCCTCCATCCCCTTCCCCGTGTCAATGAGATTCTCCCCGAAGTGGACACAGATCCCCGCGCCGCCTACTTCCGCCAGGTCGGCACC
>JAKSJS010000067.1 GCA_024398155.1 Bacteroidales bacterium
TCCTCCGTGCGGCCCCACCTCGGGTCACGTGCGATATCGGCATTGGGTGCCCACAGGACAAGGATGTTCCTTCCTGTCTTCTGAGAATGGTAGCGGGCCTCGTTGGACATGATCTCACCGACAAGCTCGACCATCCCCCTGTCCCAGGTCTCGCCGAGACCATATCCCTGAGGGAATGCGGTACTGTTGGTAATCCTTACAGCCTGCTGCATTTCGCGCATGCGGGCCTGCTGCTCGGGGGTCATCTGGGGACGGTTCTGCTGCTGGCCCTGGGCCGGCGCGGCGAACTGCATCTGGGCGTTGTTGGGGAGCGACCTCAGATTGGAGCTTCCTCCACGGACGATACCGTGGATGGCCTCTGTGCTTCCCGGAGAAGGAATGCCGAGACGGGGCACACCCTGTGCCGAAATCGTGGCAATCTTCTCGTCAAGGGTCATCAGCGAGATGAGGTTGTCGATACGCTCCTCCTCGGAAAGAGCGGGATTCTGGAAGGGGTACTCGTAGACCTTCTTCGTCTTCTTGGCAGGAGCTGCGCTGCAACAAAGGATGACAGTTGCAACGGCCGCCAGGCCTGTCATCAATTTTCTTAGGTACATAGCAATTGTGTTATAATTAAATAAGGGAGTCACGGCCAAGGCGGCCATGACTCCCAAATATAAGAATTATCCGTTAATATCCGGGATTCTGCTTGAGGTTTACATTAGCCTGGAGAGCAGTAAGAGGGATAGGGAAGAGGATTGAGTGACCGTCGACATCGTCCTTGAAGCGACCGTAAGACTCCATGAAAGGTTCAACCTCCTGGTTGCGGTCGATTGTTGAACGGGTGAAGTTGCCGAAGCGGATCTCGTCCGGACGGGCGAAGCCTTCCCAAGCGAGCTCACGGGTACGCTCCTCGGCGATGAACTGCATTGTCACGTCTACGTCAAGGCCTTCGCCCTTATTGTAGAGGTACTCGGATGAAACGAGGTTTGCAGGATCGGTAGGATCGAGAAGAGGAGCACCGACACGGGCGCGGATTGCATCGATCTCAGCCTTGCCGTCGCCGCCGTTGCGGTATTTGGCCTCTGCAGCCATGAGGAGGAGGTCACCGTAACGGAAGATGGCGAAGTCTGCGTTGGAAATGTTCTGTCCGGATGTTGCAGTCGGGTCACCGACATACTTCTTATAACGGGCACCACCCCACTTCTGATAGATTACGAATACAGATGACTTACTGTCGACACCGTTGTTGATGAGACCCTTGTCCTGGTCTGAGTATGCGCGGTGAACATAGTAGTAACCGTACTGTGCCTGTGCAGCGATACCATCGGGATCGGCATCACCGGGAGTATAGGTGTAACCTGACTTGATCTTGTCCTTGAGGGCCTCACCTGCAGGATATCCGAAATAGAAGGAATCCGGCCAGCGGGGATCGTACTCGGTGTCTCCGTCGAACTCATAACCGAAACGGAATGCGGTCTGACGGGTACCGGAGATACCGTTCCAGCAACCGGGCATACCTTCGTATGAACCGTGGTTTGCGTGACGTGTACGCTGGAGGTCCATATCGTTGATCTTGCTGTTGGTGTTGTCTCTAGGAACTACGAAGATGTTCTCGACGTTTCCGTTGCTGTCGTTGTTGGCTGAGAAGTTGTCGGTGAACTTGGGCTGGAGAGCATAACCGAGAGCGGCGACCTTTTCCTGGCAATATACAACGGTCTCCCAGGCGTTCATCGTCGTTCCGTCAACGGAGAAGGAGATGTTCTTACCTGTTGCACTAACAAAATCGTTGATCTGCTTGGGTGAGTTGACGCTTGCGAAATTCTTCACATCGGAAGTGAGGACGGGAGAGTTGAGGGCAAGACGGGCGATCATATAGTAGGCAACAGCCTTGGTCATACGGCCGTAGTAAGTGTTGCTTGCATCCTGGCACTTTCCGTCGGAAAGGAGAGGAAGGCAATCGAGGAGTTCCTTCTTCACGAAGTCATAGACTTCCTGACGGGTTGACTGCTTTGTGTCGTTGATAGTCTGGGTGGTTGACTCGCAGATAGGGACATTGCCGAAGAAATGCAGCATGTAGTAGTAATAAACGACACGGAGGGTGCGGAGCTCTGCAATGTATCCGTCAAGGACATCCTTTTCGAGAGAATCGTTATAATAAAGCTGGATAGTCTCGATGGCCTTGTTGATGGCGGAAATCTTGCCGAAAGTACCGTTCCATACTGAGCCGAGATACTGGCTGCCGTCACCGGCGGTAAGGGTGAAGAAACCCTGATGCTTACCGTTGTCCTGCCAGTCACCGCCGCCGCGGCCGGGGCAGAAGATCTCACCACCGGACATGTCGTTGACGGTACAATATGCATCGGTCATACCCTTGAAGAGGTCGCCGATATTTGAAACGACTGAACCGACTGTATTGATGTACAGAAGGGTTGAGCTCTTGTATGCCTCTTCTTCAGGAATATTGCTCTTGGGGTTCTCCACGAGGAAATCTGAACAAGATGAAAGCAATGCCGCTACAACAAGAACTGCGCTATATAATACTTTTTTCATATTGAATTCTTGTTTTTAGATTAGAAACCGAACTGAAGAGAGAACATGTAGGTACGGCTTACAGGGTAAACACCACGGTCATCAAGAGCGCCTGAAGGGCTTGCGATGTTCATAAGAGGGGTCATACCTGTGTACTTGGTGAAGGTGACGACGTTGTTGCAGGAGATTGCAAGACGAAGCTTTGAGAATACGGTGTTCCACTTGCGGACGGGTGCGTTCCAGCCAAGGGACATGTAGTCGATGTTGACATAGTCACCGGGCTCGAGCCAGTAGTCGGAGATACGGATATCGTAGATCATCCTGTTGGGAGCGTCCTTGTATACGTTGTATGCAGGGAAGTTACCCATGTTGTAATAAACTGCTGAAGTGGAGTTGTAGATCTTGTGTCCGAAAGCACCGCTGAGCTGGGTGGTGAAGTCGAAGTCCTTGTAACGGAGCTGGATGCTTGCACCCATCGTGAACTTAGGAACAGCCTGGCCGCAGTCTACACGGTCACCAGAGGTGGAAGAAGCCCTTACACGGCCGTCACCGTCGACGTCGACGAGGTCATATTTGTAGTGACCGGGGTTCTTGCTGTCCTCGAGAAGAGCCCAGCTGCCATCCTCGTTCTTCTTCTGCAGATAGATCTTGTGGAAACCGTAAGGCTTGCCTTCCTCCATGAAGATGACGGAAGTATCGGTGGTCATACCGCCGGCGTTTGTGATTGATGCGAGAGCCACAGGCTGAGCAGGCTTGAGTTCCTGATCACCGTACATGCCGGAGATGGAGTCGATGTTGCTCTCCTGATATGCTCCCTGAAGACTGACGGTAAGTCCCCAGGTCTTGGTAGCGATGATGTCACCGCCAACTGAGAGCTCGACACCCTTGTTGGACATCTGACCGACATTGGCAAGGAGCCTGCTGTTCAGGAACGGAGGAACGGGAACGGTGTAGGTGTAGAGGAGGTCCTTGGTGGTTGACTGATAGTAGTCGATGCTACCACGGAGGCGGTTCTTGAAGAAGCCGAAGTCGACACCTGCATTGAGAGTGTACTTGGTCTCCCACTTGAGGTCAGGGTTGTTGTTCCTTGAATAAGCGTAAGCAACGTGAGCGACACCGTCGACCATCGTGATCTTGCTGGGGCTCATCAAAGGAAGGGAGTTGTAAGCTGCGATACCGTTCTGGTTACCGGTGAGACCGTAACCGACACGAAGCTTGAGGTTGCTGACAGGGGTGTTCTTCATGAACTCCTCGTTGTGGATCAACCATGCTGCGGATGCTGAAGGGAAGAAGCCCCACTTGTTGTTGGCACCAAGCTTTGAGGAACCGTCGGCGCGGAGGTTGAGGGTGACGACATAGCGGTTGTCATACATATAGTTGAAACGGCCCATGTAAGAAAGGAGGGCGTTGTCGCTGGCGCTTGATCCAACATAACCATAACCTACGTTGGCACCTGCTGAGAGGTTGTTGTAGAGGAAGTAGTTGGTATCGTAGCCGGTAGAGCGGGCGTTGAAGCTGAAGCTCTCAGCCTTCATGGCCTCGGCGAGGAGGAGGAAGTTGAGGGAGTGCTTCTTGATATCCTTCACATAGGTGAGCTGGATGTTACCCATCAGATCCTGGCTCTTGGAGTTGGAGATGCTGGCGCTGCCGCTGGTGCTGTAGCCTGCCTGGACGTCGTTCGGGGTGTATGACTTGGAAATGTTGTCGCTCCAGTTCCATGCACCGTAAGCAGAGAGGGTAAGACCGTCGATGATCTTCCAGCTGAGTCTTGCGTTTGCAGAGAGACGTGTGTTCTCGCCCTTGCTGATTTCCTCAAGCTGTCCGAGAGGGTTGGAAACCTCCTGTGCTGAAGGATCGCTGTCCCAGAGACCGGTCTCGGGGTTGCGGTGATCGGGGAATGTAGGGTTGAACTGGACACCGCACTTGAAGAGGTTCTGGCCTCCCTTGTTGTCGCTGTCCCTGCGGGAACCCATGGCTCCGACTTCGAGGGTGAGCTTGTCCTTGATGAAGTTGACCGTGGAGTTGACACGGAAGTTGTAGAGGATGTTGCCTGAACCCTTGATCTGGCCCTGACGCTGGTTCACACCGAGGGAAGCGCGCATGTTAGCTTTCTGGTTGCCGAATGCGATGGATACGTTGTGGTTGTGCTGGAGAGCGGTCTTGTTGAGGATAAGTCCGTAGAAGTCGGTCTCGCTGCCATGGTCGGTACCGTGGGCCTGGAGTTCGTTGTTCCAGTATTTCCAGTCAGCAGCCTGCATATGGTCGGGAAGCTTGTAGGCGTTTGCAATACCGATCTGGCCGCGATAGTCTACGCGTGCCTGTCCGGCTGCACCTCTGGTGGTCCTGACGACGATGACACCGGATGCACCACGTGAACCGTACTGTGCGGTCTCGGAAGCATCCTTGAGGACGGTGACCTCCTCGATGTCTGCTGCGTTCAGGGAGTTGAACGTTGCAACATCTGAGAACATACCATCGATGATGAAGAGAGGGCCGGTCTCACCTGAGAGGGATGAAGTACCACGGAGACGTACGGTAGGAGTGCCGTTGGGGTCACCACCGTTGCTGGTGATGGTCAAACCGGAAACCTTTGCACGGATAGCGTCCATAGGCGTTGCGATGAAACCTACGTTGAGGTCATCGGCGGTCATACGCTCGACCGCACCGGAGATTGAACGCTTCTTACCGGTTGCATAACCGACGACGACGAGCTCTTCGAGAGTCTCTGTGTCTTCGTTCAGGATAACGTCGATGAAGTTGTTGTTCTCAACAACCACCTCGCTTGTAGTGTAACCGATGAATGACACCGCGATGGTCGCACCCTTCTTGACAGTGATTGCGAAATTACCGTCAATGTCAGTTACGACACCATTCTGTGTGCCTTTCTCGAGAACATAAGCTCCCATCACGGCTTCTCCTGAGCCGTCGACTACCTTACCCTTGGTGGCGATGTTCTGTGCCGAGGCAAGAACAGGCATGCAAAGGCAAAGCACCGTGAAGCAAACACTCAATAATGCTTTGAAGCTTTTCATAAACATTTAATTGAAATTAATGAATTAGTTAAATGGTGGATTTATAATTTAACAGTAACTTGTTTTCCAGAGTAGCTGACGGTCTTGGAGACCTTCTCGCCTGCAACGGTGACGACGAACTTGCGCTTGTTGATCATACCCTTGTATGAGCCTTCGCGTGCGCCGATGGTGAGGGTGCGTGCCGCATCATCCCACTTGACGGGGATCTCGGTGTAGGCACCATTCTCATAATTGTAGTTGTCGAACTCGTCTTCGTAGAGGACGAAATCGGTGTCGGCGCCCTTGTAGACACGGAGCTCAAGCTTGTTCCAAGGCTTCTCGGTAGAGTACTGAACCTTCTCGGTAGTGAAGGGAACGATGGAACCTGCCTTTACATAGAGAGGGATGATGTCGATGGGAGCCACCTTCGTGAGATGCTGGCCGCCGTCGAGAAGCTCATTGGTCCAGAAGTCATACCACTTGCTGTTGTTGGGGAGATAGACCTTTACGGGCACTTCCCTGTCGGGTCCCTTGCCGTCCTCGAGAGCGGGAGCGACGAGGAATGACTTGCCGTACATGAACTGGTATGCAAGATCGTAGGTCTCCTTGTCCTTGGGTGCCTCGAGGGACATGTGACGGATGAATGAATAACCGTTCTTGGTCACCTGCCAGGCTGTAGAATAGTGATAAGGAAGCATTGAGTAGCGGAGGTTGAGGAACTTCTCCTGGACGTCGAATGCCCAGTAGCCGCGCTCGCCGAACTGATAGATTTCGCGAGGAGAACCGGTACCATGGGCACGCATCATAGGATTGAATGCGGCGAACTGGAACCAGCGGCAATAGATCTCCTGATAGCCGGGATCCTTGTGAGCCGTGTTGTAGCAGTTCTGATACGGGTGCCATGCTCCGATGTCGGTGTTCCAGTAAGGAATGCCGCAGATGGAGAAGTTCAGACCGGCGACGATCTGCTTCTTGAAGACATCCCAGGAAGCGCGGACGTCACCGCTCCATGAGCCTGCACCATAACGCTGGAGGCCTGCGAAAGCGGAACGGGTAAGAATGTAGACGCGCTTGTCGCTTGTCTCGGCACGCTGGTGCTCATAAACGTTCTTGCTGACGAAGAGAGGATATGTGTTGCGCACGTTGCGGAGCGTGCCCTCGCCTGTCTGGGCGTTGAAATCGGACTGGGTGAAATTGTAGAACTCCGGTTCGGGACCGTCGAGCCACCAGGCGGACATGCCGGGCTGGAAGAGGCCCTTGTTCATATAGCTCCAGAAGAGGTCGCGGGCTGCAGGATTCCAAACGTCGAAGACCTTCGCCTCACGGGGAGAAGACTGCATCAGGAACAGTGCGTTCATGTTCTGGAGGTCCTTGAAGACGGGAGTGTTCTGACCGACGCTGGGCCATACGGAGATCATCATCTTGGCATGAAGCTTATCCAGGCTTGCGAACATATCCTTATAATTATGGAAATTGGGATTCGCAAAGCTGAGGATGTTCCAGTCAGCGGGCTCTTCACCCCAATATTTCCAGTCCTGGATGACGGCATCGAGGGGAACGCCGAGGTCGCGGTACTTCTGTGCCACCTCGACAACCTCGTCGGCTGACTTGTACCTTTCCTTGCACTGCCAGAAACCGAAGGTCCAGAGCGGAGCGAGCTTGGCGGCGCCGGTGAGCTGACGGAACAGAGCCACGGTCTTGTCTCCGCAGCCGCCGTACAGGAAGTAATAGTCAATCGCCTCGCCGGCCTCGGATGTGAAGGATGTTCCCATCGGAGTGTCGTCGAAGGTCGTGATGGAATAGGTATCCCAATATACGCCGTAACCCTTGACGGAAGCGAAATAAGGGATAGCGATCTCCATATTGTTCTGCTCGAGGTGGAGGCGCTGGTTACGCTGGTTGTTCAGGCCGGTCTGATGCTGGCCGAGACCATAGATGTACTCGTCTTCATCAAGGATGAAAGACTGGGCGATCTCGTTGGTCTTCTCAACAACCATACGGAAACCGGGCCTGCCCATACCGGGAGTCGGCTGGCCGGGGGAACTCTGGGTAGGAGTCACACCGGGAGCTGCCGGAGGAGGGGTCTGGAGACGCATTCGTGAGATGAACTGGACCGGCATTATCTTGGCGCCATATTCCTTCTCGGCGAGAAGGCTGTTGCCGTTGAGGTCAAAGAATTCAACCTTGCCTGTCTTGAGATCAAGAGCTACCTCGAGGGCGGAAGATTTCGCTTTCACAACACCGTTGGCGTTCGAAATCTTCACGGAAGGATTCTGGGGAGCAAGCTCAACCACGAAATCTTTCTTCTGTTCGAGAATGGATGATTCTGCCGTCTTGTAGACGCGTACGATGTCCGGAGTGTAGAATTCCACCTTGACATCAATGCCCTTCACTTTTGCTGAAAAGCTTGAGCCGGTTGTCTTGACTTGGCCGAAAGAAACAAGTGACAAGAAACAACCCAGTACTAGAAATGAAGTTTTTTTCATCGGAAGTTGGTTATTGTTCTACTGGTTAAGTTCACAATAATACAAATTTTTCGGAAAATAAGCATCATACACGCCAAATAAAGTATTGAAAAAAGGGAATCACGCACACAAAACATACGTTTGCGTGCGTGATTCCTATATTTTCAATGTATTTCCGCTAGAAGAAGCGCTCGCGGTTGTCGACGACGTCGTTGAGTTCCATCATAGCGGGAACAACCTGCTGTGCTGTGTACTGAGCCTTCTGGGCATCGTACATCTTCGCATCTTCCTCTGTATAATAGGCGTTGTCCTTCTTGTCATTGACCTTGGCAACATAGACGCCGAGGATACCTGCGACGGGGGCGCTGATCTTGCCAGACTCGGTGGAAAGGATCGTGCCGAGGAGAGCGGGCTCTACCATAGGGGAAGCGAGTGCAAGGTCGGCATTGCTCTGGACCTCGACGCCGAGAGCATCGGCGATGGCCTCGATGGAGCCGAGTCCGGCGATCTTGCCGGCGATCTCTGCCTTATACTTGTCCTGGAGCTTCTGGGTATAGAGGTTCTCCTTGATGGAAGGAGCAACGTCCTTGATCGCTGCATAGCCTTCCTTGTATGACTGCTTGAGGGCTACGACGAAGAAGTAGTTGTTGTTGACGGTGATGATGTTGGATGCCTTGCCGTCCTTTGCCTCGAATGCCCAGCGGGTGACTTCCTTGGCATTGTCGATGGTGCCGTAGTTGGCAGTGGCCTCGGTGATGGACATCTTCTGTGAGTACACCTTGGTGGAATCGAGAGCCTTCTGATATCCCTCGAAGGTACCGTTGGCTATGGTGGCGAAGGTGTTGGCCTGTGAATAGAACTTGTTGAAGGTCTCCTTGCTGGCGAGGGCGGCCTTCTCGAGGATGGCGACCTTCTTCTTGGCGACGGGAGCGGTCTTGTTTGAGACAAGGACCACGTGTGAACCGTACTGGGTGTCAAGGACGAAAGGCTTGTTTACATCCGCTGTGATGACGGACTCGAAGCCGGGGATCATATAGGTCTGGGTCATCCAGCCGATGGTACCCATCTCTCCGTCGACTGCAGAGCTCTGGTCAAGTGAGTACTGGGCGGCGAGGTTGGCGAAGTTGCCACCCTTCTGGACTACGTTGAGAAGGCTGTCGGCGGTCTGCCTGGCTCCTTCGCCCTGGAGAAGGATATGCTTCACATAGACGGAGTCGGAGATCATAGCGCTTTCCATAACCCTGGCGGCATAGAAAGTGTTGCCGTCCTTGATGATGGAGGTGGTGTTGCCCGCACCGGCGAATACCTGCTCGTCAACGGGGATGCTGATGGTCTTGAGCTCACCTGCCTTGTACCAGTAGTTGTCGAGGCTGCGGTCTGAGTTCTTGAGAAGGAATGCCTTCATATTGTCGGTGGCGCAGAACTCGTCATAGACAGCTGCGATTGCTTCGTTGGTGGCGTTGATGTCATCCTCTGAAGGAACGACTTCGTAGACCACGTACTCGATGTCGCGGTGAGCCTT
>JAKSJS010000068.1 GCA_024398155.1 Bacteroidales bacterium
ACGTCTGCAACCTTGCGGACGGGCTGACGGAAAAGGCGCGCCTCTCCTGTCATGAAATATCACTCGAGCTGAGGCGCGCCTTCTTCCTTGATGCCCTCAGGGGCTAGGTTTATTCCGCGTATGAGAATCCGTCGAGGACGTCCCATTCACCACGGGTGAAGTCGGGGACGGCGACGGGCATCGAGCCGGCCTCGATCGAGATGCGGCTGAGCTCGTTCACGCAGCTCCATTCCGCTGCATCGTAGACATCCTCGTCAAGGGGCAGGCCGTTCCTGAGGCAATGGATGAGACGGCTGTCCATGATGAAGTCCATGCCGCCATGGCCTCCGACCTTGCGGGCCTTGGCCTCGTACTCGGCGGTGATGGGATGCTTGTATTCAGCCATAAGCGAGTCGAAGACTTCCTTCGAGGCGAACTGCTCGGGGTTCGGGCCTACGGCAAGCTGCTCGACAGGGTATTTGCTCGCGAACCCTTCGGTGCCTGTAAGCTGGTACATCCTGCTGTAGGGACGGGCGGCGTATACGTTGTGGTGGATTTCCATCTGATGGCCAAGTCTTGTCCTGATCAGGGATACTGTATGGTCGCCGTCGGCGAAAGTGTCAATTCCCATTTTCTCCTTTGCGACTTCGGCGCCATGGATGGCTTTCGTGTCCATCGCGACCAGATATTCCATCCTGTCGCCCCTGTGGATGTTCATGACCTGGCATATCGGACCGAAACCGTGGGTGGGGTAGTTGTCGCCGCGGAACTTGCTGTTGTAGTCGAGCCTCCAGTTGCCCCTGTACTGGTCCCAGACATAGTCGAGATTGTGGATATATGCGCCTTCGGCATGGTACACTTCGCCGAAAAGACCGTGCTGGGCCATGTTGAGCGCTGTCATCTCATAGAAATCGTAGCAGCAGTTCTCGAGCATCATGAAATGGCGGCGGCCTCGTTCGCAGGCGTCAATGATATCCCAGCAGTCCTTGATGTTCATCATAGCCGGCACTTCGCACGCGACATGCTTGCCGTGCTTGAGCGCGTAGAGAGAGATGGGGACATGGAGCAGCCAGGGCGTGCAGATGTAGACAAGGTCCACATCGTCGCTTTCGCAGAGCTCCTTCCATCCTTCCTCGCCGCTGTACTCGCGGGCTTTGGGGAAGCCGCGCCCCTCGAGGGTGGCGTTAGCGGCTTCGGCCCTCTCGGGCAGAAGGTCGCACACGGCTGTGACCTTCACTCCTTCAATATAGGTGTATCTGTAGACTGCACCGGAGCCGCGCATGCCGAGGCCGACGAAGCCGACACGGACTGTGTCGATAGGCTCGCAGGCCATCTTGAGCGCACTTTTCTGGCCCTCGGGCCTCTTCGGGGTGTCAAGCACAATGACGCCGTCCTTTACCTTGTAGGGGACGCTGGAGCCTACCTTCGGAGAGGTGCTACATGAAGAAAGGAGGAGGATCAGGGTCGAAAGCCCGATGAGAAGTGATTTGCCTGTCATGTCGTTATATCAATAGGATGTTCTACGCAAAGGTCATAATTAATTTTCAAGGGGCAAAGAAATATATGGTTATATTTGCATGAAATACGTGTACCACCATCATGATGAAAAAATCTATCCTCTTCCTCTTTTCCATAGCCTTGTGCGCCTGTTCAAAAACAGCCGGTTATGATGTCGCCGCCTATATATGGCCCGCATACCATGACGATCCGAGATATGCCGAGATAGGTCTCTTCGACGACCATAAAGGCGAATGGGAGGCAATCTACAATGCCGTTCCCAAATTTGAGGGCCATCGCCAGCCGAGGGTCCCCGAGTGGGGTTATTTCAACGAGGCGTCTCCCGAGATGCAGGAGAAGATAATCGACACTGCGCTCGAATACGGAGTCAACACCTTCATCTTCGACTGGTACTGGTTCGACGGGAAACCCTTCCTCGAGGGAGTGCTCAATGACGGCTTCCTCAAAGCCCCGAACTCGAAGAAGATGAAGTTCTACCTCATGTGGGCCAACCACACCGCGAATTCCTACTGGGACCGCAGTGAGCCCGACAAGAGCAAGGTCTATTGGAACGGCGAGGTCTCCAGGGAGGTATTCGACGGCTTCAAGTCCCATCTCGTTAGCGACTACTTCACGCTTCCGAACTACTACCGCATAGACGGCAAGCCCGTCTTCGCAATCTACGACCTGACAAATTTCATCAATGGACTAGGCGGCATCGGGCCGGCCCGCGAGGCGCTTGACGCGCTCCGCGCGGAGTGCGCCGCCGCCGGCCTTCCCGGCCTCCACCTCCAGGCGATAGTCTGGGGAAGTCTTCCCGCGACGATTTCGGCAACTCCCGGGGATACCACCCCGACCCAGAACAAGACCCTCGAGGCCCTCGGCTTCGACAGCATAACCAACTACCAGTGGTGCCATCTTGTAAGGACCGACATGGAGTATTCAGAATGGGGAGAGAAAGGCATCTCATTCTGGGAGGAATATGGCAGGGACTTCTCTATGCCGTATTTCCCCCACGTGTCGATAGACTGGGACCCCAATCCGAGGTATCCTCTCGAGAGCGGTGTCCAGGACTGTGTCTCCGGCTCGACTCCGGAGAAATTCGAGGTTTTCCTCCGCAAGGCGAAGGATTATGTCGACGCCCATCCCGACCAGGCTCCGCTCATAACGGTAAATGCATGGAACGAGTGGGCTGAAGGCAGCTATCTCGAGCCGGACGGCGACTTCGGCACAGGCTTCCTCGAAGCCGTGCGCCGGGTCTTTCCTCCCGTTCGATAGTTACATTCCTATAAAATATATCAGTCGAAGGCCAGGCCGGAGAAACGGCGGATGTAGAACTGGTCTATCGTGCCGAGTCCCTTGCGGGTTACGAGGAAATGGATTATTTCGGCTATCTCCTCGGTCTGGATGAGCTCGTCGGGAGCTATGTCCGGACGCATTTTCCTTACCATTTCGGTAGCGACTCCGCCCGGGCTGATCAGGTGGACGCGGATGCCGAAGGGCTGGACCTCCTTGGCGAATACTTTAGTGAAGCCGGTGAGGGCGTGTTTCGACGAGGCGTAGACGGACTGGTCGATGTAGCCTTTGAAGCCGACGACGGAGGCTATGTTTATGACCATCGGCTTTTCGGATTTCTTGAGGTGGGGGAGGGCTTCCTGGCAGATGAAGAACGGAGCGCGGGCGTTGACGGCAAAGATCCTGTCCCATTCTTCGGGGCTTACAGTAGTGAAGCTGCCTTTATGGGAGAGGCCGGCGCAGTTGACGAGCAGGTCGAGGCCTCCGAGTCCCTCGACCGCGGCACGGACAATCTCCGCCGCCGACTCGATCTTCGAGAGGTCGGCGGCTACGGGAAGGACCCTCACCGGAGCCCCATCGAGGGCCGAAATCTCCTTGCGGACGTCTTCGAGGGCGACCGTATCCCTGCCAACGATGCAAAGGTCATATCCGTCCTTTGCGAGCTCTATCGCTATAGCCTTTCCGATGCCTCGGGAGGCTCCTGTCACTAATGCTATCATAATGCAAAAATATGCAAAAAATTCGAGGAAATGTGGCACGATGTTCGTACTTTTGGAGGAAATTCAAATCCTGTATGAAAATAAGATCGATTATATTGTCCGCAGCCCTTTCCGTGCTGTGCATTTTTGGAGTCTGCTCCTGTGGAAACAATGATACAGCCCCTTCAGCAGACGCTTTTTCCGAGTGGATAAAAGCCTATTCCGGAGATCTTCTGACCTCCACTTCCGTCATCCGTGTCGAATCCAACAGCCCGGTCGCCGCCTCCGCCCTTGACGCCGCCGACTACATCAGCCTCAGTCCTTCGGCCGCCGGCGAGGCGGTATGGATGGACGACGGTTCAGCCCTCGCCTTCGTGCCCGAGGCGGGCGCCCTCAAGGAGGGCCGCCGCTATACTGCGACGGCAAGGCTTGACAAGCTCTATCCCGAATCCGGAGTGAAGAAGTTCTCATTCCAGTTCACGGTTGCTGAAAAGAAGACCCGTCTTGCCGTGGACCGCGTGCTCCTCGACGAGGATGGCTCGGCCGCTGTGGCCGGCCGCATCCTCTTCAGCGAGCCCGTCGACCCCTCCTCAATCTCCGCAGACCTTCTTTCCGTAAGTGAGGAGGACGTTACCGTGGAGGTCTCGCTCATCGATGAGATGAGCTGCGACTTCCTCGTTTCCGGCCTGGACGTGACGGACTCGGACTATGATGTCGAGATCACTCTCGATGCGACTTCCCTCGGATTCAAGAAGACAATGACAGAGAAGGCCGTCATTCCCGCGAACGACTCCTTCCGTGTCGTGAGCGCCGTCAAGGCCGGTACTTCCGATCCCTATATCGAAATCAGTTTCAGCTCCCCCCTCAAGGAGGGCCAGAACCTCAAGGGCCTTGTCGAGCTGGACAATGTCGGGAAATACTATTTCTCGACCGACCATAATATCCTCAAGGTATTCTACGAGGACCTCGGCCGCGATGAGGCCACCCTCAATGTCTATACCGGAGTCCGTAACGCTGATTCCGAGAAGCTTGCCGAGCCGTTCACCCGTACCATAAGGATAAACGAGATCAAGCCCCAGGTGAAAATCCCCATCAGCGGCTCGATCCTTCCTGATCCCTCTAAGATGGTACTCCCTTTCAAGAGCGTGGGCCTTGCCGCTGTGGATGTCAGCGTTGTCAAGGTTTTCGAGAAGAATGTCCTCTACTACCTCCAGGACAATGATCTCGGCTATTCCGGCGAGCTCCGCCGCTTCGGCCGCCTCGTCTACAAGAATACGGTCCGCCTCGACCAGGATCCGGATCTGGACCTTACCAAGTGGCAGAATTTCTCCGTCGACCTTTCCGGCCTCGTAAAGGAGGAACCCGGCGCGATCTACCGTGTGCGCTTCTCCTTCCGCAAGGAATACTCCCTTTATGGTCGTGACGGTTCCCTCGCGCCCGGTGCGCTCGACATGATGATAAGCGCCTCTTCCGGCACAATGACGGCTGCCGACGAAGCGGTATGGGACACTCCTTATTCCTACTACGACGAAAATCCGATAGATTGGAGCGAATACAACTGGGATGACAGGGACAATCCCCTTACCCCGAGCTATTACATGCGCTCGGAGCGTTTCCCTTCCTATTGCCTCACGGCCTCCAGTCTGGGTCTTGTAGCAAAAAGGTCGGATGATGCGACCGTCCTCGCGACCGTATTCGACATCAATTCCGCCGCCCCCGTCGCCGGTGCTGATGTTACTGTTTACAACTACCAGATTGTCGAAATCGGACGTGCCAGGACCGACGCCTCAGGCTTTGCCACGATTCCTGTCAAAGGCGGCAAGCCCTTCATAATGACAGCGGCCTCCGGTTCTTCCACTACCTACATGAAGGTATCCGACGGTGAGGAGAACAGCCTCAGCCGTTTCGACACCTCCGGCAAGACGATAAGCGACGGCCTCAAGGGCTTCGTCTATGGAGAAAGGGGAGTATGGCGCCCCGGCGATACGGTCCACCTGATCCTCATCCTCGAGGACAAGACTTCCAAACTCCCTGGGAACCATCCCGTCGTCATGGAAATCTACACTCCCGAGGGACGCTATTACAACAAACAGATAACCAGCGAAGGCAAGGACGGATTCTACCGTTTCGACATCAAGACCGCTGAAACCGACCCCACAGGCGCATGGAACGCATATTTCACTGTAGGCAACGCCGTGTTCCACAAGCTTGTCCAGATAGAGACAGTAAAGCCCAACCGACTCAAGATCGACCTCTCGACTCCCGAGCCTGTCCTCAAGGCCGGAGGAAAGACCCTCATTAACCTGAGCTCCAACTGGCTTACCGGTCCTGCTGCTTCCGGTCTCCGCGCCAAGGTCGACATGACCCTCCGCCGCTATTCCGGATCCCCCTTCAAGGGATACGAAAAATATACGTTCTCCAATCCTCTCGCAAGGTTCGAGACCAGCGAGTCCACTGTTCTCGATACAAAACTTGACGCCGAGGGCAAGGCTTCTGTCGAGGCCGCAATGCCGAAGGCGTCCAACGCTCCCGGCATGCTCCGCGCCGACCTTGTCGCCAATGTCTTCGAGCAGGGCGGTGACGCTTCCATCTGGACCTCTTCGATGAAGTTCTCCCCCTATTCCAGCTATGTCGGAATCAACCTGGGTGAGGCCGAGTTCGAAACCGACAAGGACCTCAAGTTCCCTGTCGCGGTCGTAGGTCCGGAAGGCGACCTCGGTAAAGGCTCAGCTATCGAGTACAGGATATGGAAACTCGACTGGAGCTGGTGGTGGGACTCTGCCGCCTCCGAACTCTACGCGTATGGTAGCAGTGAATCCCATAAACCTGTCGTTGAGGGCTCATGCACCCTCAAGAACGGCAAGTGGGAGGTTCCCTTCCGCATCGATTATCCCGACTGGGGCCGTTTCCTCATTACCGTCGAGGATCTCTCCAGCGGTCACCTTACCGGCGGCACCTTCATCGTTGACTGGCCCTCATGGAGAGGCCGCAGCGACAAGGAAAACCCTGATGCCGTCACGATGCTGACCTTCTCGACCGACAGGAAGGAGTATGAGGTCGGTGACGAGGCAACGGTCTATATCCCCGGTGCCGTCGAGGGATCGAGAGCTCTCGTCTCCCTTGAGAATGCCGCCGGCGTATTGGGCAGGGAAGTCGTCCGCCTCTCCAAGGCCGAGACCCAGTACAAGATAAGGATAACGCCCGAAATGGCGCCTAACTTCTATGTCCATATTACCCTTGTCCAGCCTTACTCCAAGTGCAGCGAGACCACTCCCGTGCGTCTATATGGAGTCCAGCCCGTATTCGTCGTCAACAAGGCCTCCCACCTCGAGCCTGTCGTGTCCCTTCCCGAGGCTGTCCGCCCCGAGGAGAAGTTTACGGTCAAGGTAAGCGAGAAGAACGGCCGTCCGATGACCTATACGCTCGCCATTGTGGATGAGGGTCTTCTCGACCTTACGAACTTCAAGACTCCCGACGCATGGAATTCGATGTACGCCCGCGAGGCTCTCGGAGTCCGCACCTGGGACATGTACGACAATGTCGTCGGGGCCTACTCGGGCAAGTTCTCCAAGATACTTTCCATCGGTGGAGACGATTATGTGAACGTCGGGAACCGCAAGGAGAACCGCTTCAATCCGGTAGTGGAATTCCTCGGTCCCTTCACTCTCACCAAAGGTACCGCAAAACATGACATAACCCTCCCGATGTATGTCGGAAGCGTCCGCGTCATGCTCGTCGCCGGCCATGAAGGCGCGTACGGCAAGGCCGAGACGGCTGTCCCCGCCCGTTCGCCCCTCCTGGTGCTCCCGACCCTTCCCCGCCGCCTCGGCACCTCCGAGAAGGTCAGCCTTCCCGTGAATGTCTTCGCGATGGAGAACGGTGTCAAGGACGTCAGCGTCACTGTACGCGTCGAAGGCCCGGCAAAGGTTGACGGGGCTTCCTCCAAGACCCTTTCTTTCTCAAAACCCGGCGACAAGATCGTCGGCTTCGCCCTCACGACAGGCGAGGCTGAGGGCTTCGCGAAAGTTACTGTCAAGGCGGAAGGCGGCGGATTCACTGCAACCGAGACTATAGACATCGAGGTCCTCAACCCTTCGTCTCCGGTTACGACTCTCTCGGATGCGCTTATCGAAGCTGGCAGCTCTGAATCTTTTAAGTGGGCCCCCTTCGACGGGGGCGCAGAGAATTATGCTGCAGTCAGCGTCTCAACGCTTCCTACTATAGATTTCAAGGGAATTTTCAATTACTTCAACGACTATCCCTACAACTGTTCCGAACAGGTTTCCTCGAAACTGCTGGCATATCTCTATGCCGGAAGTCTGATGGGGGAGGAGGAAAAGATTTCCGCCGCAATCCCCGAACTTCTGGCGACTCTCTATTCACGCCAGCTCAGCGACGGCGGCTTTGCCTACTGGCCCTCATATACCCGCGCGGACGAGTGGGGCACCACAATGGTCGGCGAGGCTATGATTGTCGCCGCCTCACGCGGCTATGAAGTTCCCAAATCCGTCATGAACGGATGGAAAAACTACGAGAAAAGGGCTGTCCGCAACTATCGTCATATCTCCGGCGACCACCTCGACGACCTTCTTCAGGCAAACCGTCTGTATGCACTCGCCCTTGCCGGCGAGGCTGATGCCGGTGCCATGAACCGCCTACGCGAGAGCGACAGACTGTCAGCCTCCGCGAAATGGCGCCTTGCCGCCGCGTATGCGCTCGCTGGCAAGAAGAACATCGCAAGCGAGATTGTAGCCTCACTGGCTCTCGCCGTCGAGGATGTCAGCGATCCCTGCGCATGCTACTGGACCCCACTCCGTGACAAGGCAATACTGCTCGAGACCCTCATAAGGCTCGACGAGAATGCGAAGAGCCTTGCCCTTGCAAAGGAGATTGCGGGCGAGTTCTCAAAATCATGGTACGATACCCAGAGGGCTGCATACGTTGCCAAGTCGATGGCATTGCTTTCTGAGAAGATAAGCACCGGCGCGACTGACGTCGAGATCGACGGAACGAGGCTCCAGAGTGTCTCCACTACCAAAACCGCCGACCTGAAGCCTTCCAAGGGCTCTGTCGAAGTACGTAACCTGTCTTCCGACGGCCCGGTCTACGCGAGCCTCCTCATCCACAGGAAACCCTCTTCCACGGAACCTGTCTCCGCTTCGTCGAATGGCATGAAGCTCAGCGTCTCCTACACAAGGCCCGACGGATCGTCGGTCAACCCTTCGAAACTTTCCCAGGGCACCGACTTCATAGTGAAGATAAGCGTCTCCAACACCACCGGCACTGCCGACATGAAGGATTGCGCGCTGAGATTCACTACGCCTTCCGGCTGGGAGATCTTCAATGACCGTCTTTTCGGCGGAGAGACCGATGAGAATGTCTCCTACAAGGACATAAGGGACGATTCCGTATCATGGTATTTCGACCTTCCCGCCAATAACATGAGGAAATTCGAAATACGTTGTCAGGCTTCCTACGAGGGCACTTTCGTCCTCCCGGGACTAAGATGCGAGGCTATGTACAACCCCGAGTACAACGCGACTACGGCCAGCTCGACAGTTTCCGTAGTGAAGTGATTTGACTCCGAAAGGCAAACATATTATCCTCTATGCGACGGGAGCGCTGCTGTTTGCGGCGCTCCTTGTCTGGCTTTTCTGCCTGCCCCGCGACCTCTTTGACGATGTCTCCTATTCGACTGTCGTCGTGGACCGAAGCGGAGAACTGCTTGGCGCTCGTATCGCGGACGACTCCCAGTGGCGTTTCCCGCCTTCCGGAAGTGTCCCGGAGAAGTTCGCCGCTGCTCTCATTACGTATGAGGACAAGAATTTCCGCTCCCACATCGGTGTGGATTTCATGGCTGTGGCGAGAGCGGGGCGGCAGAATATCAGAGCCGGCAGGACTGTAAGACGGGCGAGCACGATCT
>JAKSJS010000069.1 GCA_024398155.1 Bacteroidales bacterium
CAGGTGTAGCCGTTGGTGATGATTCATTTGTCTTCGGGAGCTCAGTCGGGCTTTTCCTGTATGAATACAGAGACAATGAAATAATAAAGATTGATGACGCAGATGTGTTGAGCTTATATCGCTTTGAGAATGGTGATCTGTGGGTAGGCACTACCGATGACGGGATCAAACGATTTGACAAAGATCTGAAACCGGTTGATGCATATAGTCTCAACAGTAATGGCCGAGGTCTTGCGAACAACACCATTAAAACTTTTTGTCTTGACTTCTCAGGGAACTTCTGGATTGGCACTCAAAACGGTGCCGTCAAATATTATTCTAGAGCAGAATCATTTGAATTTTATAGCAATGTTCTGGACCTCGATGAAAACGGGAAAGCCCAGGTGCACAACAGAACATCAACTTTCTATGAAGATGATGAAGGCAGATTATGGATTGGCATGCACCATTCAGGGCTGAAATTCCTTGACAGAGAGACCGGAAAGATAAGTACCTTGCCTGATTATGTATGGCGGGATTTCTCTTCGCAAACCGTTTCCAGTTTCTATCGTGGTGAAAACGGTTACCTATGGATTGGAACCTGGACGGATCTGTATGTCCTTACCCCGAAGGAAGTAAACTCCCTCAAGACATCCAAACCCATAAATCCATATAATCTGAGAGCTGGGCTAGGCCTCCCTTTCTCCACTTTCTTCAAGATTGTTCCCGATAGCAAAGGCAACCTATGGATGAGCACAGAGCATGGAATCCTAAAGTACAATCCTACTTCAATTGATAAGAAACAAGGAGAGATTTCGCATTATCTGCCATCAGCGATTACGACAGACATTCACATCGACCATGCCAAAGACGGCCCTGACATAATCTGGGTAGGGACTCAGCATGGGCTTGTAAAATTGCTGGACCGGGGTGATGGCTCAGGCCCGACTGTAATTGATGTCCCTTTGGGGCAGGACAGTGGCAGCCTCCGGGGAGAATTCATTTCTGACATATTTGAAGACTCATCCGGCAGGCTGTGGGTGCTAGGGATTGAAGGCTATATCAACCTCCTCACCGAAGGCCGGAAGGATGATTCTATCCCATCCTTCAGAAGTCTGGATATCAATGTCGGCAATCTTTCGAACACTGCGGAATCAATTGAAGAAGATGGCCACGGCCAGTTCTGGATAGGAGGAGTCAATCTTTTGAAATTCAATCCTGAAACATGGGAAATAACCACATTCAATGAGAGCAATGGTCTTCAGAACAGATCGTTCAAAATATATTCTTCTGCCAAGCTGTCAAGTGGCGAACTGGTTTTCGGAGGAGTCAATGGATTCAGCATATTCAAGCCGGAGAGTTTGACAACTAGTTCGATCAAGCCCAGAATTGTCCTTGAGGAGCTATCCATTCTTGGCCAGGAAGTGGGCGTGGGACAGGTCTTCGGGAAAAAGCCCATTTTGGATAAGACCCTGAACAACACGTCCAGAATCATCCTCCCGTATAAGTTTAACAGCTTGTCCATTTCATTTGCGGCACTCCATTATACTTCTCCTGCAAACAACAAATGTCAATACATTCTGGAGGGGTATGATAAAATATGGCAAAACTCCATAGGCAAGGATAACCGTGCGGTATACTCCAACCTCCCGGCCGGGACTTACACATTCAAAGTAAAAGGCAGTAACTGTGACTCTTTGTGGGAGGAGGAATCGACAGATCTTACAATCAAGGTCAGACCTCCATTCGCCAGAAGTTTTCCCGCCGTATTCTTATATGCAATACTGTTGCTGACTACTGTCTGGGGCATTGTCGACACTGTCCGTAAAAGAGATATGATCCGGAAAGAAGCCCATCTGAACGAGATGAAGCTCAAGTACTTTACAGATATTTCCCATGAGATCAAGACTCCCCTTTCATTGATCTCGGCGCCTATTAACGAGATTTGCGACAGCCCGGATACTGATGCGGCGACACTGAGGAGGTTGGGCTTCGTACGGAAGAACATCAGCAGGCTTACGGACCTTATCGAGCAGGTCATGGATGTCAGCCGTTTCGAGAGTAAAATCCTATCATTGAAATTATCGGAGGAAGACCTTGTCAATGTATGCCGTACAACCATGAGTTATTTTGAGGACAAAGCAGAATCCAAGGACATACGGTTCTCTTTCCTCAGCAACTCCCCGCAAATACCTGTCACAATCGACAGGGAGCGCGTGGAGAAACTATTGTTCAACATTATCGGAAACGCGTTCAAATTTACTTCCGCGGGGCAGACAATCACTGTCAGCTGCGAGAGGAGGGATTCTGACGTTGTCGTAAGAATATCAGACACCGGATGCGGCATCAGGAAAGAGGAACTCCCCCATATATTCGATCGTTTTTATTACGGGAACAAAAGCGAAGGAGGATCCGGGATTGGGCTTGCTCTGGCAAAAGCTATTGCTGAACAGCATAAAGGCAAGATATGGGCAGAGTCGAGGGAAGCTCTTGGCACGACAGTCTCATTTACAATCCTTTTGGGTAAAGAACACTTCAGCCCCGAAGAGTTGGGCACATTGGAGGTGGACACCGAATCCGGTCTCAGCTCCTATACGATTCTTCGCGAAAAGGGACAGGAGGAAGATGAGCTTTACAAGGATGGTGTAAGTATCAATGCCAAAGCCAACGTTCTTATTGCCGAAGATAACCGCGATTTACGGGAATACCTGAAAGATTCACTTGAAAGGAAATTCAACATTACTGTCTGCTCAAACGGGCAGGAGGCGTACAATCTTGCCAAGCAGGATGAATTTGATTGCATCGTTTCCGACATAATGATGCCTGTTATGGATGGATTGGAATTGTGCAAGTCTACAAAGAATGACATTTTGCTATCTCACATTCCCGTTATTCTCCTTACCGCGAAGGATGGGGTTGAGAACAAGCTGGAGGGATATTCTGCCGGTGCCGACGACTATATCACGAAGCCATTTGACATGAAAATCCTTTCTTCGCGAATAGAGAATCTTGTTGCGCAAAGAAACTCACTTAAGACACAATTCCTCAAGGGGCTCGACATTTCTCCTTCTCAGGTAACCATTACGCCATTGGACGAGCAGTTCATGCAGAAATGCCTGAGTCTGATTGAGGAAAACATGTCAGATGGGACGTACAATGTTGAGAATCTATGCGACGATCTTTCAATGAGCCGTCCTACCGTATATAAAAAGATAAAGTCGCTTACCGGGCTCTCAGTGGTTGCCTTCATAAGGACCATCCGCATGAAACGAGCCGCCCAACTGTTGGTACAGGACAGTTCATCAATCAAGAATATCATGTATATGGTCGGGTTTGACAACAGTTCCTATTTCTCAGCCAGATTCAAAAAGGAATTTGGAATGACGCCGGCGGAATATGCAGAACAGAACCGAGTGAAAGAATAGATTTGGCTGTTATGATCTTGTAAAAATATGTACTTTTGCAGTATCATATAATAATATTATGCTGCTTGCGCTGCTGTATGTAATACTTTCGGGGATTGCCCTTCCGGTGGGAGGGATACAGATGCAGTATCTCTGGAGGAACCAGCTTGGCGATGTATACAGCCTCGGTCTGGGCAGCGCGGCCTGCCTCGGCGCGGCCGCCGCGACGATGACCGGGTGGTGTTCGCTTACCGTCGGAAGCTTCGTCTGTACGCTCCTGTGTACGGTAATATGCTTCTTCGTGACCCTCAAGGTCTCGACCCAGAACCTCATAACCTTCGGAATACTTTTCGGGACTTTCATCGGTTCCCTCGGGACGATAGTCGTGACGAACGCCCCTACTCCTGAGCTGATGAAGACCTATTACCTCTGGGGTGCGGCGAACTTCAATCTCGAAGGAGTGACTGCCGGCAACATAGTCTTCTCGCTTTCCCTCTTCGCCGCCGGCCTTGCCTGCGCTCTGCTCTCCTCCGGTTCGCTGACGCGCCATTTCACCGGCGGGATCGAGCTCTCCCCTATGCGCAAAGCGCTCCAGCTCCTGTCGATAATGTGCCTTGTGACAAGTTCGGTAAGCATCTGCGGCCCGATAGGCTTCATCTCCCTCGGCGTGCCCAACCTCAGCCGCATAATAACGAAGAAAACCGACATACGCATCCATTATCTCCTCTCCAGCGGCATGGGCATAGGTCTGCTGCTTATCACTTGGCTTGTAGTGCGTTACGTGAACTTCGGCATCTACCTCCCTGTAAGCGCGACTATGGCCATCCTCGCGCTTCCGCTGATGGCCATAGCGATTTTCAAGAAATAGGGCTACTCAAGAAAGAAATACTTGCGGGCGACGATCCCTTTGGAAGAAAGAAGGAGCAGATGGGGAAGTGAGGCGAGGTCGAAACTGTCGAGAACTGCCTCGTTATCATCCACACAGACGAGGACAAGCCTCATCGACGGGTTCCTGGATACAAGCCCACGCGCCTTTTCAATCTGGCCGCGGCAGACCTCACATCCTTCTGTATGGAAGAGGAGGAGTACTTCATGGCCCTTGAAGCTTGAGAGTTTCCTGCGGGCGTCCCTTTCCTTCAATTCGCCGGACTTCCGGACGCGGAGGATAGAAAGGTCGGCCTTGACCGAAGGGACTCTGGTCCCGATTTCTGCACGGCTGTAGAGGCCTTCGAGGAGGTTTGCAAGACCGAGGACCTCAAGGCTGTCCTCAGCCGAGGTCCAGAGCTCGGGGCGGGTCTTGATATAGTTGTCGACAAGATGGCGGACAGCGGCGACGCCGTCCTCGGTCCTGTCGGAAGAAAGTTCGTAGAGAAGCTCCTTTACTGTATCCTTGTAGGCCCTGTCCCTAGCTGTATCGGGATAGAACATGGCTTCCAGCATGTCCTTGAGGGAATCTGAGTCGAGCGCACGGCCGACTATGGTCCCTTCCGTATCTGTAAGGAAGATGCGGGGAGTCGTCACGAGGCCGTAATCGACAGTCATGTCGTTTTCTCCGGAAGGGTCCCAGAGATGGTGGACACCGACTTCGGGGCTGGTGATATCGAGCCTTTCGTGGCGGAACTGTTTCCAGGCTTGCAGATTATCCTTGAGATAGACCGCGACGAGGTCCACAGGATAGCGTCCGGTGTCGAGGATATCCTTTATGCGGATACTCTCAAGCTTGCATTTTGCACAATCCGTAGAGTAGAAGAAAAGGATGTTGGGGCGGCCGCGGAGGGGGAAGGTGACCTCGGCCCCGTCCGGGGCGAGGAGCGACCTCTCCGGCGCCGCCGCTCCTATGAGCGTGCTGCGGTTCATCGTCACGAACATCCTGGCGAGAAACTCGTCAGTCGGGTCTTCGAAGGCAATTTCACCGGTAGCGTAATACTTGTCGAAAATATGGACTGCTACCGTCTCCAGTCCCATGATATGGGGCTCGGAATACATCCTGAAAAGCTCGTAGGCCGTAAACGGGCGGGCCTCGGGAGCGGTAGTTTCGAGGATATAATCAACTTCGGCATTCTGGACCGCGACAGTCTCAGTCTCCAACGAAGCGACATATTCCTTCAGCAGGGAGGATAGTTCAGCCCTCTTGAGGCTGTCCGGCGCCTGGGCGGGACAAAGCTGTGCGCCCATTAGGAACGCACATACAACAGTCGATATGACGCGGAGGACGCGTCCCATGATTATTCGGGAAGGACGACTCCTTCGGGCATGAACACCGAAGCGTCTGAATGGTGGGTGATTATATCCCTTACGGCAGTCGAAGAGATGTGGGCGAACTCCTGGGCTGTAGGGATGATGATAGTCTCTATCTCGGGCGCGAGACGGCGGTTGGCGTCGGCGAGCGAACGCTCGACGTCGAAGTCCATCATGTTGCGCACTCCCCTTACGATATGCCTTATGCCGAGTTTGCGGCAGATATCTATCGTAAGGCAGTCATACTCTATCACCCTGACGTTTTCCAGCCCTTTGATGGCCTGGTTGATGATGTCGATCTTCTCCTCATTGGAGTAAAATCCCCTCTTGCCGACATTGACGCCGACGGCAACGACGACTTCGTCGAACATCGTAAGGGCGCGGGTCAGGATATTGAGGTGACCGGCGGTGAAGGGATCGAAGGATCCGGGAAATAGAGCTGTCCTTTTCATAACAGGGACAAATGTAAGACTTTCTTTTGATTAAAGCACCCAGTCGATGGGAGTTCTGCCCTCGCTGAGGAGTATTTCGTTGGCCTTGGAGAAATGGCGGCAGCCGAAAAAGGCTCCGCGCGCAAGCGGAGACGGGTGGGCCGCCTCCAAGATATGGTGGCGGGAAGTGTCGATGAGCTCCCGTTTGGAACGGGCGAAATTGCCCCAGAGCATGAATACGACACCTTCACAGTTGTCCGAGATATACTTTATGACGGCATCCGTGAACTCCATCCATCCGATACGGCTGTGGCTTGCGGCTTCGCCCGCGCGCACGGTCAGTATCGCGTTCAGGAGCAGGACTCCCTGGGAGGCCCATTTCTCAAGGTTGGGGTAGCCGCTCATACGGACACCGAGGTCGTTCTCTATCTCCTTGAAGATATTCTTCAGCGACGGAGGAGCGGGGACGTTGCCGGGGACTGAGAATGAGAGTCCCATCGCCTCGCCGGGATTGTGGTAGGGATCCTGCCCCAGGATGACGACCTTTACGTCCTTTACGGGAGTATGGTCGAAAGCGTTGAAGATAAGTTTCCCTGGAGGGTATATCGTTTTGCCAGAGGCCTTCTCGCTATGGAGATATTCGACAAGCGCCTTGAAATAGGGCTTGTCGAACTCTTCTGCGAGAGCCTCTTTCCATGAGGGTTCAATCCTGACGTCCATTTGATTAGAATATGAAGGTAAGTATGTCGTCTATGGTCTTGACATAGTGGAAATCGAGTCCTTCCACATATTTTGCCGCGATGTCCTCGACATCCTTGCGGTTGTCTTCGCTGATGACTATTGTGTGGACACCGGCTCTCTTGGCGGCAAGGATCTTCTCCTTTATGCCGCCGACAGGAAGCACGCGGCCGCGGAGCGTCATCTCGCCCGTCATCGCGATGCCGGGCTTGACTGCAGCGCCCTTGAGGGCGGAGACCATCGAGCTGACCATCGTTATACCGGCAGAAGGACCGTCCTTGGGAGTCGCGCCTTCGGGAACATGGACATGGATGTCCTTGGAAGCGAATTCCTCGTCAGTCATTCCGGCATACGAAGGGTGGGCCTTGATGTACTGGTAGGCTATCTGGGCGGACTCCTTCATGACGTCACCGAGGTTGCCGGTCATCGAAAGGTTGCCCTTGCCCTTGGATATTATGGACTCGACGAAGAGGATTTCGCCGCCCATCTGGGTCCAGGCAAGACCAGTGACCACGCCGGGCGCCTCATTGCCTTTCTGGAGGTCATGGAAGGCCGTAGGCAGGCCGAGGTACTCCTTGAGGTGGGCGGGCTTGATAGTTACAGGGTGCTTCTCTTCGAGGGCTATCTTCTTGGCAGTCACGCGGGCTGCCTTCGCTATCTGCTTCTCGAGGCCGCGGACACCGGATTCATGCGTGTACTTGTCGATTATCTCACTGATGGCCTCGTCGGAGAAACGGAGGTCCTTGCCTGAAAGGCCGTGCTCCTTGACCTGTTTGGGGACAAGGTAGTTCCTGGCGATCTCCACCTTCTCCTCGGCGAGGTAGCCGCTTACGGATATCATCTCCATGCGGTCCTTGAGGGCGGGCTGGATAGTGTCTGTCGTGTTGGCCGTCGTTATGAAGAGGACATTGGAAAGGTCGTAGTCGATGTCGAGATAATTGTCGTGGAAGGCGGTATTCTGCTCGGGGTCGAGGGCCTCGAGGAGGGCAGACGAGGGGTCGCCCTTGTAGTCGGCCGCAATCTTGTCGATCTCGTCGAGAACGATTACGGGATTGGAGGTACCGGCTCGGCTGATTGCATTGAGGATGCGGCCGGGAAGGGCGCCGATATAGGTTTTTCTATGGCCGCGGATCTCGGACTCGTCGTGGACGCCACCGAGGGCGATACGAACGTACTTGCGGCCGAGAGAGCGGGCTATGGACTTGCCGAGGCTCGTCTTGCCGACTCCCGGAGGGCCGTAGAGGCAGAGGATCGGGGACTTCATGTCGCCCTTGAGCTTGAGGACCGCGAGGTATTCAATTATCCTTTCCTTGACGGTCTCAAGTCCGTAATGGTCCTCATCGAGCACCTTCTGGGCGTTCCTGAGGTCGAGGTTGTCGACCGAAAGCTCGCCCCAGGGAAGGTCGAGCATGAACTGGATGTAGTTGTACTGGATCGAATAGTCGGGAGAAGAGGGATTGTAGCGTTCGAGCTTCATCATCTCCTTCTCGAATATCTCCTGGACTTCGGGAGACCAGGCCTTCTCCTCGGCTTTCGCGCGGAGACGGTCAAATTCTTCCATATCGTCCATACCGAGCTCTTCCTGGATGGTCTTGAGCTGGTTGTTCAGGTAGTATTCACGCTGCTGCTGGTCGATCTCGCTCTTGACCTTTGCATTGATGTCCTGCTTGATCTTGAGAAGCTCGACCTGGGTGCTCATCGCCGAAAGGAGCTTCATTGCGCGGTCCTTCACATTGTTGTAGCTCAGGAGCTCGACCTTGTCGTTGAAATCCTCGAGCTCGACGGTCGTCGCAATGAAGTTCACGAGGAACTCGAAACCGTCTATCGAACGGAGGGCGCCGATAGCTTCCTTCGAAACGAACGAGCCCATCTTTATGATATTCGCGGCATTGTCCTTAAGCGACTCGGAGAGCATCTTCATCTCGTTGTCGTCCATAGGGCCGAGGACGTCCTCGACATAGCGGACGCTTCCGAGCATATAGGGATCGTACTGGGTTATGGACTGCAGTTCGAAGCGGCGTACGCCCTGGAGGATCGCCGTAAGCGTTCCGTCGGGCATCTCGAGGACCTTCATGACCCTCGCGGCACATCCGAACCTGTAAAGGTCTTCCGCACCGGGCTCCTCGACTGTAACGTCGTTCTGGGGTACAGCACCGATAAAGAGGTTGCGGCTCTCGGCATCCTCCACCAGCTTTATGGACTTCTCACGGCCGATAGTCACAGGATAGACGCAGTCAGGGAAAAGGACGGCATTCCTGAGGCAGAGTATCGGAAGATAGTCCGGAAGCTGGGAGGGATCCACTTTCGGCAGCCCCTCTCCGTGCATCACTGGAATTATATTCACTTCACCACCCTGGGCGGGGGCTACAAA
>JAKSJS010000007.1 GCA_024398155.1 Bacteroidales bacterium
AGGGTCTGGAGGTCATTCCCATAGACTGGCCGGCGGCTTTTTCGTTATTGGACTGGAGGTCCATGCCGTGGATATCGATGCCGAAGCGGGACGTTGTAACGGCGTCGGGGAAGGTCGCCCCGGCGGCAACGTCCTCTCTCGTTACGGTATAGCGGCCGTGGATGCGCCTCGAGTCACGATGGCCGATCTGTTCGGCAGTCGCGGCGACCCTCATTCCCTCCCAGGGGCCGCCGAGGGACTCCAGCGCCTTGACAAGCGAGCATATCTCCTTGCGGGCCCTTATCGTGGCGTCACTTATCGCCCGGGCGTCGTCTATGCAGAGCTTGTACTCATGATTGACCATGAAGCAGAAGAGATTGGATCCGAAGCCGAAGAGAGTGGGATCCCCGTAGCTGGGGCTCACTCCCGCACGGGCCATCTCGGCCTTGAGCTTGTGGCTGGCCTGGATATGATGGTTATTGTCGGGCGCGGCAGCGGGAATCCACATCGCGGGATAGTTGGAAACATACTCGGAGATCGCTTCGGGGTCCTTTACGACGACAAGGGCATTGAGGGTCGCGGGCTGACCCCATCCCTCGGGGGACCACCCCATGTCAAAGCCGCAGCCGGCAAGGGCGGCAAGGTCGCCGTCGCCGGAGCAGTCGATGAAGGTCTTCGCCGTCCAGGCCTCACGGCCGGACTTGGACTCAGTGACGACTGCGGCGATATCGGCTCCGTCGCGATATGCGGCGACGACAGGACACTGGAGGGTTACCTTCACACCGGCTTCTGCGCACATGTCCTCGCATACGAGCTTCATGTATTCCGGCTCATACACCCAATCGTTATCGGGGCCGTAGTTGTAGCTACTCGCAAATTCCTTGGGGTATACATCTACATGCCTTGCGCCGTACTCGTCAAGGCGCCTCATTATCTCGCTTCCCATCTCCGACTTGTCAAAGTCGAAGATATAGGATAGGAAGCCGGACGTCCAGACGCCGCCGAGGGAGCCCTGGAGCTCGAAAAGGCGGACTTTGCGGCCTTTTCGTGCGGCGGCGACCGCGGCGCACACGCCTGCGGGGCCTCCGCCCACCACTATGATGTCCGCCCAGTCATCGAGAGGGTTCTCTCGCGAGGGCTCGACGAGGCGTCCCTTCCTTATGCTGGCCTTGAGACGTTTCCCGGAGGAAGCTTCGACTTCCTTCGACAATACGGGCGTACCGGCTACTGCCACTGCGCCAAGTCCCATCAGGGCTTTCTTTGAAAATTCTCTTCTATCCATATCGGACTATTCTGCCAATACGACTCCGGAAGGGAGGGAAATCTCCACTTTCGGGGCCTCGGAAGGATTTCCGGATCTTTCCCAGGAAACCTTTATTGTTCCATAGGGAGTCTCCTTGGTTATCTTTGCCCAGTCGACGGATTCGGGGAACTGGGGATCGATACGTACTGTCCTGTAGCCGGGATCCATGGGAGTAAGGCCGCCGAGGGCCTCGTAGAACCAGCTCAGGATGCCGTTGTAACAGTTGTGGAGGCGGCTGCGGCGGCCTTCCCAGCTCTCCCATACGGTTGACGAGCCGTTGTCCATCATATTGAGGTATCCGGGGTAGTCATGCTTCAGGAGCATGCCGGCGAAAAGGTCGGCCTCGGCGGCGCGGGTGGCGCATGCGGTAACGATGGGGACACCGACGAGGCCGCCGGCTATGTGGCCGTCACGCTCTTCGAGCGTGTAGCGTTCGAGGCGCTCGGTGACAGCGCCGACGAGGCTGTCGGGTACGACTCCTGCGAGGAGGGGATACGCGAGGTCTATCTGGGAGCCGGAGGCGTAGGTCGAATCGGCGGGATTGTAGAATGAAGCATTGATAAGACTGTCTATGGTCTCCTTGCGGGAGGCATATCCGGCGGCCTCGTCCTCGATCTCGAGGGCGGAGGCCATCTTTTCGAGCTCGGCGTAGCACTGGCTGAGGACGCAGTTGTTTATGAGGTCTATGCTGCGGGGGTCACGGACGTCTATACCCTTCGGGGCAAGCCAGTCGCCGAGATACCAATGGCGGTAATTTGTGTTCTCCCAGGGCTTGAGAAGGCCGTTTTCGGAGTTGGCGTCGACATACTCGAGCCATTTCTCCATCGATGCGTAGCAGTCCTCGACTATCTTGATGTCGCCGTAGTTCATCCATGTGCGGTAAGGCGCCTGGACGATGAAGCTGCACCAGTAAGGGCCACCTCCGGCCCTGTAGGGGCAAGGCGCCGTGTGGGGAAGGCTGCCGTCCTCGCGGACGTTCTCACGCCAGGAAAGGAGCCAGTTGCGGTAGAGGGGCGCGACGTCGAAGGCCGTCTGGAGCGAAAGCGTCGAGGCGTTGCCGTCGCCGCCGTAGCCGAGGCGTTCGATGTTGGCGCAATCGACCATGTAGCCGTCGAAGGCAAGGTTCTCCATCGTGTAGGAGACCATATCATAGACCTTGTTGAGGTCCTCGTTGGAGCACTCGAAAGTACCTGCGGGGAGGAAATCGGTCCTCATGCGGCGGGCCTGGATGTTCTTCAGCTCCGGTTTCGACGGAAGGCCGTAGAGGTAGACATAGCGGAAGACGTGGTGGTTGAACCTGTTCTCGAAGAGGTCTCCACCTTTGCGTCCTGAGGATATGAAGTAATCATTTGAAGTCACATCGAAGGTCTCGCAGTCGGAATACATCGCACGGACTTGCGTGCCTTTGGGAAGCTCGGGAAGCTTTATCGAGAGCATGGCGTTCACAGCCTTGCCGAAGTCGACGACCCAGGCGGTGTCCGCGAAGGATTCGACGGACACGGGAGAGAGGGTCTCGACGACACGGCAGGGCTCGCACATCTGGGGATATGCTATGATGTCACCGGGATTCACGACATCGACGGGGCCCCAGGCGAGACCGTCGATATCCTTCATCGAGACGGGCACGAACGAGGCGTCGATCTTCTCACCGCCGAAGCCGTGAGGCAGCCAGCTGCCCGTGTCGCAATAGCCGCTGAAAGCGCCTTCCCAGCTTCCATCTGTGACAAGACAGGGGCCGCCGTTAAAGAGTTCCGCCTTCACTAGCGCTCCGCCGTAAACGGCCCTGAAGGTTCCGGGCTTGTACCATCCGGAACCGGTCCAGAGGACTATCGTATTGGTCCCGCGTCTCAGGAGGTCAGTGACGTCATAACTCATTATGCGGGAGGATTTGTCGAGCTGGGAGACGGCCGGCGCCAGCACGCCGTCGCCCACGCGCTCCCCGTTCACATACACTTCATGGTATCCGAGGGAATTGACATGGAGGATATACGTCCCTTTCTTTCTGTCCAGGGTGAATTCCTTCCTCAGGATGGCCGAGCGGCCCTCTCCGGGACAGGCTCCGATATACTCCCCTTCCATCGTCCCGCCGATAAGGCCGACGCCGAAGCGCGCGGGGCGCGAAGCGGCCTTGCGCCCGCCGGCGTACGAGATGACCTTCCAATAGGCAATCTCCCCGGCGGAAAGTCCAGCTCCGCCGTCGGGCACGAGGACCTGGTCAGTGGAATTGACTATTCCACTGTCCCAGAGGTCCGCCTTCCCGGCACGGAGAAGGCGCGGGCTCGAGGCCACCAGGAGGCGGTAGCCGTACTGGGGCTCAGCCCCCGAGAGCTTCCAGGAGAAACGGGGCTGGAAGGTATCGACCGCGAGGGGTTCAATGAGGTTCTCGACCTTGTTGTCGTATACTTTGAAGGCATTGGCTGATGCGGCGAACGCCGTCGTCAGCAGAATAAGAACGAGTATCCTTTTCATAAATGTCGCTGTTTACTTTGCAAGACTGATTGCTCCGAAGACTCCGAGGGAAGCCAGGAGCATGATGACTCCGGCGAGGACCACTCCGGCCATGACGGCTACGATGCTCTTCTTGAAGGAGAGGTTCAGAAGGCTCGCTGCAAGGGTTCCCGTCCATGCGCCGGTACCCGGAAGGGGGATGCCGACGAAGAGAAGGAGGGCGATGTAGAGGCCGTGGCTGGCCTTCGCCTCGAGTTTCCGTCCTCCCTTCTCGCCCTTTTCAAGACACCAGGAGAAGAATCCGCCTATATATTTCTTGTCCTTCCCCCACTCGAGGAGCCTCCTCGCGAAAAGGAAGATGAAGGGTACGGGAAGCATGTTGCCGATTACGGCGACTATATAGGAGGGCACTAACGGGAGGGAGAACCCGACGGCATAAGGGATGGCGCCGCGGAGTTCTATGAGGGGCACCATCGAAATAAGGAATACAATCAAGTATTTTTTCATACACTACAAAGTTATAACTATATTTGTACAATGTAAAAATCATTGTACAGAAGACAAATGAAAAAGTCCCTTTTGATCCTTGCACTTGCGGCCTTTGCCGCCTCCTGCACCCCCAAGTCCGTAACAGTAGGAACCAAGACTGATGCCCTCGCCGACGAAGCCTGGGCCGCTTCCGAATGGATTTCCGCCCCCGACCAGGAGGTCGTCACCGGAACCATCCATGACGGCAGCCGCGCCGCTGACGGCTCGAGCTGGTTCGTTGCGAAAGTTGAGAACGACGCGAAGGTCGTCTCCGCCAAGTGGATGACCGCCGGCCTCGGCGTCTATGAGCTCTACCTGAACGCCCAGCCCGTGGGAGAGGAATTCCTCAAACCCGGTTTCACCCATTATGCAAAGACCAAAAGGTCCTTCACATACGACATAAGCGACGCCTTCCTCAAGGGCGCCGGAGACGTCAATGTCCTCGCCGTTGAGATGACTCCCGGATGGTGGGGCGACAAGATCGTGACTCCCGCCGGCCACGAAGGCTTCATCGGCAGGAAAACCGCATTCCGCGGCGTCCTCGAGCTCACTTTCGCCAATGGAGAAACCCGTCTTTTCGGCACTGACACCGAAAACTGGAAGGCCGGTATAGCCGGTCCTGTAAAGCATGGCGACATCTTCGACGGCGAGATCTATGACGCCCGCGAGGCCCTCGGCTACGAAGTGGCCGAAAGCCTCGGCGCTCCCGAAGCCAACAACGAGTTCGCCGGTGAGATCCTCCCTTCGGAGGGAGCTGAGGTATACCTCCGCAAGGACCTTATCCTCGAGCCAGTCAAAGCCTATGTATATAAGGATATAGAGAATGCAAGTGACGACGAGTTCGGAAAGGTCGTTGCAGACCGCGAGTATGCCGCCGGCGAGACGATGACAGTCGCCCCCGGCGAGACCCTCGTCCTCGACTTCGGCCAGAACTGCGCAGGCGTCCCCGCCTTCCTCTTCAAGGCCTCCGAGGGGACTGTCCTCAGCTTCCTTCCCGCCGAGCTTCTCAACGACGGTAACGGCGCGAAGAGCCGCGGCATGGACGGTCCCGAAGGCTCCATCCACAGGACCAACCTCCGTATTCCCGAGACCGGAATGTACCTCCAGTACACCTTTGCCGAATCCAAGGATTATGTCTGCTACCATCCCCGCTTCACTTTCTTCGGCTACCGCTTCGCTGCAATCACAGCCGACAATGAAGTATCCATCAAGAAGATAGGAACGATTCCCGTAACCTCTATCGCCAAAGAGCTCGAGACCGGATCCATAGAGACCGGCGACGAACTTGTGAACAAGCTCATCTCCAATACCGTATGGGGCCAGAGATCCAACTACCTCTCCGTCCCCACCGACTGTCCCCAGCGCAACGAGCGCCTCGGATGGACCGCCGACACCCAGGTCTTCAGCGAGACCGGCACGTTCTTCGCCAACACCGACCGCTTCTTCCACAAATGGATGCGCGACATGCGCGACACCCAGAACGAGCTTGGCGGCTATCCCGGCGTAGCTCCTCTGGCCCAGTATGGCGCCGAGCCCACCTCGATGATGCGTCTCGGATGGTCCGACGCCGGCATCATCGTCCCCTGGACCGTATGGAAGCAGTTCGGTGACACTTCTATCATCGACGAATGCTGGGAGTCCATGGAGCTCAACATGAAGCACATTACCGAGACCAAATACGACCATAACGCCCTTGTCGCCGAGAACGGCAACTTCCAGTGGGGCGACTGGCTCAGCTACGAGGATCTCGAGGCCACTTCCGGAACAATCTGGGGCGAGAACTTCCCCGATGCCACCCACTACTGGAGCTATCTCAGCGCATGCTACTGGATCATCGACTCCGCTATGATGGCCGACATGGCCCGCGCCACCGGACGTGACGTCGCCAAATATGAGGCGATCAACGCCGAGGCCGTCGCCTATGTCAAGGAGACCTTCCTCGACGGCAAGGGCGGCTTCCTCAACCCCCGTCTCAACACCATGCAGACTCCCGCCCTCTTCGCCCTCAGGACAGGCCTTGTCGAGGGAGAGGCCAAGGATGCCCTCTGCGCACGTCTCCGCAAGAATTTCGAGGACCACGGCAACTGCCTCCAGACCGGCTTCCTCGGCACTTCGATCCTCATGCCTACCCTTACCGACAACGGCATGGAAGACCTCGCCTACGAACTTCTCTTCCAGAGGAAGAACCCGAGCTGGCTGTACTCCGTCGACAACGGCGCGACTACTATATGGGAGCGCTGGAACAGCTACATGATCGAAAAAGGCATGGGCCCTGCCGGCATGAACAGCTTCAACCACTACGCCTACGGCTGCGTCTGCCAGTGGATATGGGAGAGCGTGGCCGGCATAGCCGCCGATCCCGCTGACCCCGGTTTCCACCACATCATCATGAAACCCGTTCCCGACAAGCGTCTCGGCTTTATCAAGGCAAGCTTCAAGACTGCTTACGGCACAATAAAGAGCGAGTGGAAATACGACGGAGACGTATGGTCCTGGACCTTCACAGTACCCGAGGGAACTACCGCAACAGTAACCCTTCCGGGCGAAACAGAAGCCAAAGACTACACCTCCGGCACCTACTCTGTAAAAAAGTAATTTGCAAGTAAAAAAAAATTCCTATATTTGCAGTCCCCTTCGGGGGACTTAAGGAACTGGAGAGATGCTCGAGTGGCTTAAGAGGCACGCCTGGAAAGCGTGTATACGACAAAATCGTATCTCGGGTTCGAATCCCGATCTCTCCGCAAAAGAAAAAGCAGCGCTTAACGGCGCTGCTTTTTCTTTTGCGAAGAGATGCTTAATGATTGGAGGGGCGTTCCCCTCCAAACCTCCCTGCTCCATTAAAAGCCCGCCGCAGGCGCAAATCCCGGAGAGATCGGGATCGCTTAATGATTGGAGGGGCGTTCCCCTCCAAACCTCCCTGCTAACGCTAATCTAATGATTGAGGGAGACCCCTCAAACTCCCCTACTCCATTAAACAAAACCCTAACTCGAAGCCCGACGAAATCCCGGAGAGATCGGGATCAGTCCGGGAGGGTCCAGTGGATGGTGATGCCGGAGCGCTCCATGCCGCGGAACCAGGTCATCTGGCGCTTGGCGAACTGATGGATCGCTATGCGGAGGCGCTCCTTCATGTAATCGTAGGAAATCTCACCGAGAACATACTGTGTAACGAACTTGTATTCAAGGTCGTAGTGGATAAGGGAATCGGCGGAGACGCCGCGCTCGAGAAGCGCGCGTATCTCGTCGACCATTCCCTCCTCCAGGCGCTCGTCAAGACGGCGGTCAATCCTCGCCCTACGTTCCTCGCGTGAGACAAGAGTGCCGATGTAGTAGGGCTTCTCCGGAAGCCCCTCGGCACGCGGGGCGCCTTTGCCGAACTCGTAGGCGCAGGTCGCGGTCTCGACATAGAGACCCGACCCGCCGCAGAGGATGGGGACAGCCCCGCGCGAGCGGACGTCCCTGTAGGCCGCCGCGAAATCGCGCTGGTACTCCCAGATGTTGTAGACGACTCCCGGCTCTACGATGTCGATAAGATGGTAGGGAATGTCCTCATACTCGCAAAGGTCCTTTCCCGTACCTATCGTCATGTCGCGGTAGACCTGGCGGCTGTCGGCGGAGAGAATCTCGCAGCGACGGCCATCGGGCATCAGTGCGTCTATCTCACGGGCAAGGGCGACCGCGTAGCGGGTCTTGCCCGAGGCGGTCGGCCCGACGACGCAGATTATGTCGATCCTGCCGGCAAGGTACGCGGCCACGATCCCCGCGACGTCTATCGTCTCGGGATCGGGCAGCTCCGCCGGCGGCGGAATCGGTATGAAGCTCTTTTTCGTCATATGACTCCCGGCTTTTTTGCCCCCAATGACTCCGGGCAAAAAAGCCGGGAGTCGTTGAGGGAAGTTGGTGGTTTACAATGCGTTAGACTTTCCCCACAAGGGTATCAAGCAGGCCCTCGCAACCGGCAAGGATATCGGAAAAGGTTTCCTCGAAATCCCCCGTATACCAGGGATCTGCAACGTCACGGGACGAGCCGGCATACATCATCATCATGTGGACCTTGCCCTCGGGATCGTCGGGGATTATCCTCTTCAGCCAGCGGCGGTTGCTCGAATCCATGAGGATTACGAGGTCGAAGCGGTCATAGTCGGCAACCGTCACAGTCCGAGCCGTCTTCGAAGTGTCGAACACAACCCCGTGCTGGGACAGGCAGCGCCTTGCGGGAGGGTAGATGGGATTCCCCCACTCCTCGTCGGAGACTGCCGCAGACTCGATGTGGAACATCTCCTCAAGGCCCTTGGAACGCACCAGGGCCTTCATTATGAACTCTGCCATCGGGCTTCTGCATATATTGCCGTGGCACACGAAAAGTATCCTTACCATATCATCCCCAAAGTTACAATGATTTGCAAAAAATCAGTATATTCGCGTTCCAAAATTCTAGACAGCATGAAGAAGATAACACCCGTTCTGCTCCTCACAGGATATCTCGGCAGTGGAAAGACCACTCTCCTCAACAGGATCCTCGCAAACCATGAAGGCATCAAGTTCGCAGTCATCGTAAACGACATCGGCGAAGTCAACATCGACGCATCCCTCATCGAGAAGGGCGGAGTCGTCGGCCAGAAGGACGACAGCCTCGTAGCCCTCCAGAACGGATGCATCTGCTGTACCCTCAAGATGGACCTGGTGAACCAGCTCCTCGACATCGTGGCGATGGGCAAGTTCGACTACATCGTCGTCGAGGCCTCGGGAGTATGTGAGCCCGAGCCCATAGCCCGCACGATATGCTCGATCCCCTACATGGGTCCCGAATACACAAAGAACGGAGTTCCCATGCTCGACTGCATAGTGACAGTAGTCGACGCTCTCCGCATGAAGGACGAGTTCGGCTGCGCCAAGGACCTCCTCCGCGGCACTATTGCCGAAGAAGACATCGAGAACCTCGTCATCCAGCAGATCGAGTTCTGTAACGTAGTCCTCCTCAACAAGGCTTCTGAGGTGACTCCCGACGAGCTCGCCAAGATAAGGACTATCGTAAGGACCCTCCAGCCCCAGGCAGAGATCAAGGAATGCGACTACGGCGACATAGAGCTCAGCGAGATCCTCTCCACCGCCCTCTTCGACTACGATTCCGTCGCCGCCTCTGCGGCCTGGATTTCAAAGGTCGAAGGTGCCGTCGAAGAGGAAGACCTCGACGATGATGACGATGACGACGATCACGATCACGAGGGCCATGAAGAGCACCACCACCATCACCATGATGAACATGACGATGATGACGACGACGAAGACGAGGAAGAAGAACACGGCCACCATCACCATCATCACCACCACCATCATCATGACGGCGAAGGCGAGGCGGATGAATACGGCATCGGCACCTACGTATATTACTCACGCAAGCCCTTCGACATAAACAAGTTCGACAATTTTGTCGCCAAGCACTGGCCCGCCGGCATAATCCGCGCAAAGGGAATATGCTACTTCAGCGACGAGAAGGATTTCTGCTACATATTCGAGCAGGCCGGAAGCCAGATTTCGATGAAGAACGCCGGACAGTGGTTCGCCTGCATGCCTGAAGACGAGCTCGAGAAGGCTCTGGCCGTTGACTCGAACCTCGCCCGCGACTGGGACGCCGAATACGGCGACAGGATGGAGAAGCTCGTCTTCATAGGCCAGAATCTCGACAAGGCCGCAATAAAGAAGGCCCTCGACTTCTGTCTTGAAAGCTAACTCATTGACGTACAGTGAATAACGACAAACCGTCGCCGGAAATTCCGGCGACGGTTTTATTTAATTAACTGGGTGTCAGGAGATTAACCTAAAGCGCGGCGGCGAGGGAGAGGGCGGCAACGTCGCCTATGGCTTCGCCAAGGGCGGCGGGACGCACCTCGCATACGCCGGCGGCTGCGGGAAGTGCCTCACGGTCGATGACTTTCTGCATGGCATCGCGGAGGAGAACCTCATGGCGGGTAAAGACGCTGCCGATAACGATAGCCTCGGGATTGAGGATGTCGATGAGCATGGAGAGAGCCTTGCCGAGATATGTTCCAGAGATCTCGAATACTTCCTTGGCAAGTTCGTCACCGTCATACTGACCGGCGAAAGCCACATCCTTGCAGGTAATGGCATTGAGGTCTCCGGTGGGACACCACGCAACCTTTCCACCCATCATGAATTTTTCCTTGGCCTTCATCGAGCCGAGCTGGGCGATACCGCCGCCGCTGCAGAAGCCTTCGACTGAACCGGCCTTTCCATAGCCTACAGGTCCGAAATCGGCAAGACGTACGTGGCCGATCTCACCGGCATTGTCATTGGTGCCGCTGTAGAGCTTGCCCTCGATGATGATTCCGGCGCCGAGACCGGTACCGAAAGTGAGGAAGATCATATTCTGGGTGCCGCGGCCGGCGCCATACTTCCACTCTGCGAAAGCGCAGGCGTTCGCGTCATTCTGGAGAGAGGCGGGGATGCCTACAGCGTCCTCGACGTACTTGACGATGGGAATGTTGTCCCAGCCGGGAAGGTTGGGAGGAGACATTACGACGCCTGTCTTGCTGGAGAGAGGGCCGCCGCAGGAGATTCCGACACCGTTGGTGTTGGAAGCGTCGAGGCCGTGGCGCTCGCACATGGCTTTGAGTTCACGAATGATGTTGTCGATTGTCGACTGGACATCGGTGGTCTCGAAACGGACCTTGTCCTCGATGGAGAGTTCGCCATCCTTGTCGACTCCGTAAATGACGGCACACTTCGTTCCGCCTATGTCAATACCAAGAAGATTAGGTTTCATAATGCTAGTTTGTTTTATAGTATGTAAGATCCTTCGTCCACTCACGGTAATCGGAGAGGTTGAAGGGGGCTGTGCCATATAGATAGTGGTTCATCTGCTCCTCGGAGCCGACGGTGTAGTGGATCTCGTAGAGACCCTGGCCGGAACGCCTGCGGAGCTTCTTTATCACTTTCCTGCCGTTGGCGGGAACGTTGTAGGAGCCTTTGTAGACGACCTTGCCGGAGGCCTTGTCGATGACCTTGATCTCGCCGGAAGCCGGCTCGAGGGTGTCGTTCGTGACGACAAGGGGACAACGTCCCTTGACGGGATCGAGGATGATCGCGCATACGTCGGTCTGGGAGTTCTTTATGTAGTAGTAGGCTCTCTTGGGAGAGAAGTACCAGTCTACGACAGCGTCGGAGATGATAGGGAAACCGTCGCGGATGTTCCACCAGAGGATACCTGTCTGGGGATTGAACTTGTTGCCGCGGAAACGCTCCACGAAGAACTTCATGGCCTCGGCCTGGACGATCTGGGAGGCGAAGATGAATTCGTCAAGATCGGTCGGAACCTCATCGAAGAGGCAATGGATCTGGTTGATCATGAGGTTGTTCCTGTCGGGAACGTAACCCCACTGGGAATACTCGCGCACCGACTTGTAGAGCCAGTCCTCTTTCCAGTGGAACTCGGAGCCTTCCTCCCAAGGATATACGCTATCCTCGGGGAACATCTTCTCTATGCTCTCCCTGCCCGGCATGCCATGGTAGCCGGTCTCGGAAGCGAACTCACAGAAGGAATCGTCGGTATAGAACTTATCCTTGTAATATCCGCGGGGACCCCAGAGATGGCGTTCGGGATCGTAGGTCTCGTCATAGTAGGTCGAGTAGAGAAGCGGATCCCAATAAGGCGAAGAGGGAAGATAAGGTCTTGTCGGATCCATATCATAAAGCACGTTGGGAATCGTTATGCGGCTTACGCGGTCACGGTTCGGATCGGGCTTGTAGAAGCTGAAGTTACCGTCGGTGATTACGGAGTCGTCCTCGTTGTTGCCGGCCCAGAGGGCTATACAGGTGTGGCGGCGGAGACGTTTGACGACAGCGTAGAGCTCCTCCTCAAGCTTGAGCTGGAAGGCTGTGGACTGGGGATAGAAGCTGCAGCCCATCGAGAAGTCCTGCCAGACCGTGACACCCGCTTCGGAACAGAGATCGTAGGACTCGTCGGACTCGTAGACGTTGCCGCCCCAGCAGCGGAGCATGTTGCAGTTGAGGTCGGTGACGAGGTCCATGGTCTTATGGAGCCACTGGGGATCACGGCTGTGGAAGGCATCCATAGGGGTCCAGTTGGAGCCATGGATGAAGACGGGCACACCGTTCACGATGAAACAGAACTTGCCGGGATTCTCCTTCGTATTGACAGCAGAACGCTCGAGCTGGATAGTGCGGATACCGACTTTCTGGATGTTGGAGTCGATTATCGAGCCGTCCTCAGTGGAGATGAGCTCGACGAGACCCTCATAAAGGGCGGGCTCGCCGTAGCCGCGGGGCCACCAGAGGTCGATGTCCTCGACATGGATGCGGACTCTCTCGGAGTACATCGCGATGGGGGCCGTGCGCTCGAAGGCGACCTTGCCGTTACGCGAAAGCCTGACGTGGACATTCACACTGTTCATCTGATATTTCGTCGGAAGTGTGACCATGTAGTCCACCATCATGTTGGCGGAACGGTTCTCCCTGTCAACGCGGCCGGTGTACCATACGACATCCTCGAAATGGACGGGCGCAACGACCTCGAGGTCCACGCCCTTCCATATGCCGGCACTCACGATACGCGGCATGATGTCCCAGCCGTATGTATGGGGCGCACGCCTCATGAATACGGTCTCGGGACGCTGCCAGTTGTTGGAGAACGTCGGAGGAAGCTGCTTGCGGCCTTCGATGACGCTCGAGCGGATATAGACCTCGAGTGTGTTGGTCGAGCCGGCGGGCTTTACGACGTCGGTCACGTCATAAGAGTGCTCGATGAGCATGTTGTCGGCGCTGCCGACATGCTTGCCGTTGACGTAGATCTCGGCGAAGGTGTCGATGCCGTCGAACTTCAATACAACCGAATCCTCCTTGCCGAAGGCCGGAGTCTTGAATGTACGTGAATAACGCCACTGATAGCCTTCATAAGGACGGAGAAGCTCGTAGTTGGCTCCTACTTCGGGCTCGGGAACAAGGCCGGCATCATACAGGTCGAGTTCGACATTGCCCGGAACTGTGGCCTCGACAGTCGAGAACTTTATTCCGTTCATATCATTGGGCGAGAGGACGGCATCGCGGCCCTGGGGCCAGTAGTCAAGTTTCCATTTTCCGTCGAGATTGCCGGCGAAGGCAGTCGCAGCGGAAAGTATCAATGATAACAGGGTCAGGCTTACAGTACGTTTGTTCATAGTATCTTACTCTAATATCTGTTTGTTGGCATTGGCGACGATCTCAAGGGTAGCCTTGTCGCTGTCGAATACTGAGAAGAGTCCCTGGGGCTCGAACGGGGGATCTCCGAGGAGGTCATCACCTTTCTCCCAGTTGACGTCACGGGCACGGCCGGCACCGGCAAAGGCCCAGAAGTTGGCTCCTGCGAGGTTGCCGCCTTCCTTTGCGGACTTGACGACTTTGTCGAAGACCCATGCGTAGTACTCGTTGCGGTGGTCGGTGGTCTGGGCGGGATCGAAGCAGCGCTCGCCGTCCTTGAGGTCACGAAGGAGACCGAACTCCTCGATTACGAGGGGCTTATTGAGCTTCTCGGCAAGGTCGAGATGGTTCTTGATCTGGGCGTCGCTGTCTCCGTAGAGATCCTTGAAGCCCCAGTTGTCAGGCCAGATGTGGAAGGTAAGATAGGAGATGAGGGGATCGGCATGGATAGTCTCATACTCGTCTATCTGGGACTCGCAGCCCTGCTGGCCCTCGATACCGGTGGAGATCATGTGGTTCTTGTCGACTGAACGGATGATCTCGGCGGAATGGTGCATGTACTCGATGAACTGGGGATGGAGCTCGTCGAAGAAAGCGCGGGGCTCGTTGGCTATCTGCCATGAGAAGAGGGCGGGATCGTCCTTGTAGGCAACTCCGGTAACGGTGTTGACGCGGGAGACCATAGTCTTGAGATAGTCGTAGAAGAGATTCTTGCACTCGTCGGAAGTCACGAACTTCGAAGCATAGGTGCGGTAAATGGGCTCGGGGCTCCAGTAGCTGGGGGGCTCTTCGCCGAAGACTCTCTTCACATAATAGATGTAGCCGCCGCTCCAGGGGCAGTGGTTGTTGAAGTAGAGGATGGCCTTCATTCCGCGGCGGCCGAGTTCGGCCATGAAGCGGTCGAGACCGATAAGGAGATTCTGGTTGAGGTTTCCGTTCTCGTCCTGGAGATAGGGGACGATGGAGCGGTTGTTCGCGCAGTCCTTGTCGGCACCGGCAAGGACGCGGAGGTTGTTTACACCGGCTGCCTGGAGGCAGTCGAGGTCGCTCATCAGGCGGTCCCAGTCGCCACCCTCACCGGGGTTGGCAAGAATAGGGCCCTCCCAATAGTTTGCTCCGACATAGTAGAAGGGCTTTCCGTCAAGGAAGAACTGGCCGTCCTTCATAGTGACGAATTCCGAGCTCCTGTTGCAGGATACGAGCGCAACAAGCGAAGCGAAGATAAGGGTCAAGGTTTTTTTCATAATACACTATTTTTGTCTTAATACGACAACAGTCTGAGCGGGAAGGACGACCTCATAGAGTCCGCCGGCGGCAGCGACGGTCGCGGAGGCCTCAATCTGGGAGCCGTCCGTAGGAAGGGTCTCCTCGGAGTAGAGGTAGTAGTCGCATTCACCGAGCTCTTCGGCGCGGGCGTTCCTGAGATCGAATTTCTTGTCCTCTTCGGTTCCGTTGGCAAAGATGTAGGTCCACTTGCCTTCGGCGGACTTCACAGCCGTACCGGCCGCGAACTGGTCCTTGAGGTCGAGGGGATAGACATAGTCACCCTTGCGGACGAAGCGGGTGAGGAAGGAATATGCATAATACTGGGGACGGCAGGAATAGTCGCCATGAGGCACGTTCTCGGCGATATCCTGGGGCTCATAGACTTCTTCGACATACCTCCAGAGGCCGAGCTGCTGCATCTGCTCGTAATCCTGGTCCTTGGCGTAGTACTGGTCGATAAGGCTCCAGTAGCTGGCGCCGGCGGCACCGGCATTGAGGAAGTTGACGGCATTGCGGACGATGAGGACTCCCCTCTTGTACCAGTTGATATCTTTCTGGCGGCTGGCGCCGACGCACTGGTTGGAGCCGAACTCGCCTACGAAGTGAGGCTTGCCGGCGGCATTGGCGAGGGCGGCATTGGCCTTCTCCCACTCGAGGACAGTCTTGTTGGGGGTCTCATATCCGAAGATATAGGTATGGCTGTTGAAGAGCGCGGCCTCGTCGGCAAGGGCTGCGGTAGCAGCCTTGAGGAAGGGGCGTCCTATGTCGATGTTGTCGGAGAGATTGAGTTTCACACGCTCCCCAAGGCCTTCTTTTTCAAGACGTGCAGCAAGAGCCTTGCATGTAGGGATATAGTATTCAGGGTCTGAGACATGTCCGCCGTCAGGCTCGTTGTAGGGGGTTATCTCCTTGACGCAGGTATAGCCCTTCTCTTCGATGAGCCATTTGGTGAACATCACGAAGTTCTCGGCGAACTCCTCGTCGTCAGCGCAGCGGCAGCACCAGTTCTTTCCGTCCTCGGCGCAAAGGAAATGTCTTCCGATATAGCCTGTCGCGGGATCGACGCAATTGGCGGAAATAGGGCATCCCCAGCTCACGAGAAGGGCAGTCCTCTCGCCGGGAAGGGCCTCGATCATATCGAGGACGGCGCATACGGACTGGACCTCGGGAGAGTCGAAGGTGAATTTCGACCAGTCAGTTACTGCGGGATCGTCATTGTCGTTGTAGGGTTCCCACCAGTGGGGCTGGAGCATGATGCGGAAACGCTGGATGTCCATCGAGCTGACGCGGGGTACAACAATGTTGAACCAGTCTTCAGCCTTGGAGGAGTCGTTTCTCGTAACGTTCTGTGACATGAAATGAGGGTCGAGCTCGACACCCATTCCAAGGAGCTGCTGGCCGGTGCTCTCAGCGGGAACGCTCACGACGTTCGCGCAGGAGGAGAGCATAAGAGAGGCTATGGCCGCTATGACGAAAAGCTTCTTCATTCCTGAATCTGAAATCAATTAAGTTATTAGTCCTGTTTGATCTTACCCATCTTGACGTTGGTCTGACGGATAATCTGGAAGATGTAGTCTCCCTGAGGAGTGTCTTCCTTGTAGCTGTACTCGGTGCTTGCGCCGAGGGAGTAGGCCCAGTTGAGGGATATCTGAACTCGCTGGGCGGTAAAGCAGCTGTAGAACTTGTTGACTACGTCATAATTACCATTTGAAGTGACGGGGCCGATGAACTCGCCTACGTAGCATACCTTGTTGAGGGAGGAGGCCATCTCCTTGAGACGGATTACGGTCTGGGTGAGGTTGAGCTTGCCAAGGTCGGCGAATTCCCTGTCCTCGCCGTAGATATGCTCGGATATACCGTTCATGGGATCGGGATAGAGGATCTTGTTGATCTTCACATACTCGTCATAAGTATCGGTAGTCCAGGTTCCGAGAGTGTACTGGTTATACTGGGAGTTTCTCATGATGGAGTAACCGCTCATTACGAGACGATGGTGGGGGTCGCACTCCATACAGGTATCGGCGAAGAGCTTGGAAGCCCTTGCAAGGCTGTTTCCTGACCACTTGCCGTCACCGGGGATATCGACAGAAAGGTTGAACTCGTTTCCGAACTCCCAGCCTGCGACACATTTATGGTCCTTGAGGACGCCGATTACTTCCTGGGTATAGGTTCTGATGAACTCATAGCTCTTGGAGCCGACCCTTCCGAGGTCTTCGGTAGCCTCATAAAAATCAGGATCACTTGCCTGATACTTGGAGGTCAGATAGGCGGGCACACTACCTATAGCCCAGAAGACTGAAGGGATAAGGAGGATATGGTTCTCGTCGCATTTCTTGGCGAGATATTCGAGGTTGGCGAAGTATTTCTCCTTCTGTTGCTCGTAATAGAGCTTCCACTGATTGACACGCGCGGGATTCCTTTCGAAATCGTCACCGCCATAGAAGGGAGAGCAGTTGAAACGTACGATGGGAACCTTGTTCTCAGCGAGGATCTCTACAACCCTGTCAATCCTGTTGGTACCCATATTGTCTCTCTCCCAGGACTGGGCGAAAAAGTCATAAACGTTAAGACCGGTAGTATAGAGCTGGACGCCGCCGAGCATCATACGGGCTGAACCATGGGCGGACTTGCCCATCTGGATGCCGAGTTCTCCGGTATATTTGTCCTGCCAGTACTTCTCGGGAGCATACTCCGCGACACCGACATTGGAGGAAGGCTGTTTGTTCTTGTCGTCACAGCTTGTAAGGGCTGCGCCGAAAAGAAGGATTGCAATAGCTGCAACAAGGGATTTTTTCATAATACTTCTTAAAATTATTTATATGTTTGACTTATTATTTTCAATATGGGTTTCCGGCAAAAAAACAGAACTGCCCCGAAAAAGAATCAAGCCGGAAAGGCAGCCGTCTCCCCCACGATCAAGGACCCTTAAGGTCGAAAGGATTTTTTAATAAAGGGGGCCGGGACTCTCCGGCCCCCCGAAAGAATATGAATCTTTTGAAGATTACTCGATAGTCTGCTTGTCACCGTTGAAGACAGCCTTCATACAGCGTACAGGGTGGGCAGCGGCGGGGCCGTATACGTTGCGGCAGTCGCCGTCACCGCACTGGAGACGGAAGTTACCGGAGGGGTTCTCATCGCTCCAGCCGGTAGAGCAGGTCATAAGGCCGACCCAGTCATTTACACCGTCACCATCGGTATCGGTATCATAACCGTGTGAACCAACGTTGTAAAGGAATCCGGAGTGAGGGAGGATGATCTTGCCGTCATACAGGGAAGCACCAGCTTTTGTATGGGTAGCACGACCGCTCTCATTGCCACCGTCAGCGAGGGCTGAAGGAGTACATACCATGTATCCTGCAGGGCAGGGGTCATAGATGGACTTGAAGGCAGCGTAAGGCTGGTTACCGTCCTCGATGGAGGAACCTTCACCCTTAGCATAGTAACGCCAGCTCTTACCCCAGAGCCACTGAGTATACTCCTTGTAGTTGTCGCCGGGAACAGAGTCCATGAGCCAATACCAGGTATTGTTGTAATCTGTCAGAGCGGAAGTACCGATGTAAGCCTCAGGATGAGCGATGGAGAAAGCGATAGAGTGGAACTCTGCAGGCTGGACGCCCCAGGTCTTCTCGATATTCTCGGTCTGGCCATTGTTCGTCCAGGTGATTACTTCGGAGTCGATGCAGTGACGGGGATCACAAACCTTGTTGTCCTTGGTTCCGTTGAAAGGATCCTTGCGGCCGAACTCATAGTAGAAACCGCAGTCCTCCTTAGAGTATGCACCGAGGTTCCTGTCCATGAAGACGTATCTTCCGTCGAGAACGCTGATCTCAGCGGGAGCGATGGTGCTCCAGATATGCCAGCTCCAGAGGACGTTGTCGTCAGCATCGGTAGCAGCTACGAGGGCGTTACCGTCCTGACCGCTGCAGGAGAAGTAGAGTTTGCCTTCCTTGATGAAGGGGTTGGTTACAAGACCGGCAACCTCTTCCCAGATTACCTTTGCACCAACGGGAGCGATTGTGGGCTCCTGATCGGGGAATCCCTTGTAGATACCAGCCTTGCCGTTACCCTTGATGGTAGCGTCGAAGTAGTAGCAACCGCCCTTTGTGATGATGTAGCAGTTTGCAGGATCGGCAGTTTCGTTGAGGTCAACGAAGGGAGCGAAAGTAACGCTGGCGAGCTGGGTCGCTTTGCCGGCGGTTACAGTAACGGCCTCAGTACCCTCGATGGTGTTCTGGGCACCGTCGGAAGCGGTGATGACTACGTTGAAGCCCTTGGCATAATTGCCGGCGGGAACAAAAGCGTAGAAATCCTTGGCGACCTTGGAAACGGGAAGGCCTTCGCCACACTCGAGAGTGACAACGTTGTTACCATCCTCCATCATCTCAACGTCAGTGATCTCACCACCTTCTACAGTGATTTCGGCAGTACCGTTGATGGTCTCTTTACCGTTGGCAGTGAACTGGACCTTTGTGATGTTGACGTTGTCACCGGCAATCTTTACACAGAGGATACCGCAAGCGGGGAGGAAGGAGAGGTTCTCGGTGTTCTTGGAAGCGACAGCTACCATAGTACCGGCAGGATACTGGCCGAGAGCGGCGATTTTCTGGGTTGCGGGGAAGTTGGCAACGATTTCGGCGGTTGTTCCGTCATAAGATACGGAAGCATTGGCGAAAGCGGGAGCAACGGCGACAGCGCCGGCTACTTCCTCAACTGTAGCGATCTCACCGGCGGGAGAGAACTTTGCAGTCTGGGAACCAGCGCCGGTAGTGATAGTGAAGTCCTGTGCCTGAGTGCCGGCGAAATAGGTGAAGTCGGCACCTTCAGCCCAAGTAGCAGCTCCGGTGCTAGTACCGGACATGCCCGAAGTGAAGGGGTTGAACTCGGGAGCACAAGCTACCGCGAGAACGAGGGTTGCAAGAGCAACAAGTGACTTTTTCATGCTATTCTATTTATTGATAAAAGGAGCCGGGGGGTACCGGCTCCCATGTTAAGTATTTCTGAGGGGAATACTATTTCTGAAGCTTCTCGCAGCGTACAGGGTGACCTGTAGCAGGGTCATAGTTGGAACGGTTGTCATTAACATCCTGGAGACGGAAACCGTTGTTGGGGTTGCCCCAAGAAGAGGAGCTTGACCAGAGACCGGACCAAGGATTTCCACCGTTGTCCCACCAACCGCCACCGCAGTTGTAGATGAACCATGAATCGGGAACGAAGAGCTTGCCTTCGTAGGTCTGGAGACCTCCGTCAACTCTTGTCCAGCCACCACCGTTAGCCCAACCGGTAGGAGTAGCTACGAGGTAGCCTGCCGGGCAGGGATCGTAGATGGTCTTTCCGAAAGGAGAGTGAGAGCAGTTGGCATTGCCCTGAGCGTCACCGATCTCCTTGTGGGCGATACCCCAGCGCCAGTGGAAGTTAGCAGTATTCTCGAACCAGTCATTGTTGCCGCTCTTTGAGCTTGCACCGATGTACCTCATAGGGTTGGCAGTAGCGTACTGTACGGTATTGTAACCGGCAGCGATGAGCTCAGCGGGGATCTCATTCTGCTGATACCAGCAGCCATGGTGACCGGGCTCGTCCTCAGAGTCCTGTTTAGCAAAGCCTATGATCTTGGAGAAGGGATCCTTGCGGCCCCACTGGTAGTACAGGCCATGATCTTTAGGGTCTGTAGCACCGAGGTTCTTGTTCAGATAGAAATGGGTTGCCATCTCACCGGAGGTCTCAGTACACTCGACAGTCTCAGGAGCGAGAGTGCTCCAGATATGCCAGCTCCAGATAACGTTGCCGTCAGCATCGGTAGCAGCAACTACAGCGTTACCGTCCTTGCCGTTGCAGGAGAAGTAGATCTTGCCGTCCTTGAAGAATACACCGGAGACAAGGCCCTCGGACTCAGCCCATACGAGCTTGGCACCAGCGGGAGCGAGAGTAGCGTCGGTATCAGCACCGGCGTTAGCGAAGGACTCATGGATACCGGCAGCGCCGTTACCCTTTACAGTAGCGTTGAAGTAGTAGCAACCGCCCTTGGTGATAACGTAGCAGTTAGCAGTCTCGGGGTTAGCCTCGTTGAGGTCCTCGAAGGGAGCGAAAGTAGCGGTAGCGAGGAGAGTGGCCTTGCCGAGAGTAACGGTAACGGGGCCCTCAACTTCGATAGTATTCTGAGCACCGTCAGCAGCAGTTACGACAACAGTGAAGCCCTTTGCATAAGTTCCGGCGGGAACGAAAGCGGAGAACTCCTTGGCAACTTTGGAGACAGCGATGCCTTCACCACACTCGAGAGCGATGGTGTTGTTGCCGTCCTCAAGCATTTCAACGTCAGCGATGGCGCCACCTTCTACGGTGATGTCAGCAGTACCGTTGATGGTCTCTTTGCCAGCAGCAGTGAACTCAACCTTAGTGATGACAGCGTTGTCGCCACCGAGTTTAACGGTAACGGCACCTGCAGCGGGAAGGAAGTTGAGCTTGGCAGCGTTCTTCGCAGCAACAGCTACCATGGTAGGAGTAGGATACTGGCCTGCAGCAGCGATCTTCTGGGTTGCAGGGAAGTTGGCGACAACCTGGGCGGTTGTTCCGTCATAGGAAGCGGCAGCCTTGTCGAAAGCGGGAGCAACGGCGACAGCGCCGGCTACCTCTTCGATAGCGGCAGCTTCACCGGCAGCAGAGAACTGCGCAGTCTGGGTACCAGCACCGGAGGTGAGGGTGAATTCCTGTGCCTGGGTTCCGGCGAAATAGGTGAAGTCGGAACCTTCAGCCCAGTTGCCAAGACCGGAGATAGCGCCGGTAAGGCCGGAAGTGAAGGGGTTGAACTCGGGAGCACAAGCTACAGCGAGAACAAGAGTTGCGAGAGCAACAAGTGATTTTTTCATTTTTGTTATGATTAAAAGTTAGTAAGTGGATTAGCCATTAATAACCGTATCCGGGGTTCTCTACGAGATGGTCGTTGAGAGCGATCGTACCGTCTCCGATAGGAAGATAGTAGTTGGAATCGGGGAACTTGGGGCTCGTAGCGTCGGAGTCGACATGGGGGTTGATCTCGATCCAGAACTTGCTGTGGCCGGCCTTGAAGGACTCGGCGTCGAGGATCCAGCGGATACCTTCGTGGTCTACACCGTCGATCTTCTCCTTGGCGATTCTCCAACGGATGAGATCCCAGTAACGATGGTTCTCGTAGCAGAGCTCGATCTGGCGCTCATGACGATAGGAATCCATATCGATGGAGCCGAGTTCGGCGACACCTGCGCGGGAGCGGATCTGGTTTACAGCATCGAGGGCCTCACCGGTCTTACCGAGCTCGAGAGCAGCCTCTGCATAGTTGAGGAGAATCTCAGCGTAGCGGAAGATCTGGAAGTCGGAAGTAGAGCAGCAGAACCAGGTATTGTTGTCAGCCATAGGATCGAGACGCTTTCTGATACCGAAACCGGTGTGGCGCCAGCGGAGAAGACCGGCGTTGGCCATCTCCTTCTGCTGGTCACCGTAGCTCATGATACCGAGCTCGGGATCGGCAGTTACAGAGACGTTGTCATAGATGAAGCCGTCGGCGTGCTTGATACCGTCATACATGCTGATGGTATCCTTGCCGAAGACGACCTTGTTTTCGGGGTCACCGGCTTTAGGCTCACCTCCGATAGCACCGGGCCACTCGGAACCGTTGGTCCAATGCCATGCGATGAGACGAGGGTCACGGTCAGCGAAGAACTCCTTCATATCCCAAGGATGGGAAACAAGCTCGGTACGGTCGATGGCACCGCTGGTACCGTCCTTGAACTCGAACTGCTCGATGAAGTTGTAGTAAGCGAGGGCATACTGGCCTACAGACCATGCATTAGGCTTCGGGCTGAGGGCGATATCCCAGGACCAGAGGTAGTTGGACTCCTTGGTACCGTCGAAACGTCTTACCATGATAGCCTCGCAGTTGTTCTTGACGAGGAAGATGTCACGCAAGTTCTGAACCTTGTCGGCGTTGCCTTTGTAGAGGGAATAGTTACACTCGGTCATGATTCTACCGCAGGCGTCGTAGGCTTTCTGGAAGTAATCGTTGGCCTTTTCAGCGGGAAGACCGCAGAGGAGCTTGTTGGTAACGGGATCTACGAGCTGATACTGGGGAGAGTCATACTTCGCAATCGAACCGGCATAGAGCGCGGCACGGCTGAGGAGGGCGAGAGCGGCACCTTTACCTGCACGGCCGGCAAGAGGAGCGGCGGGAAGGAGGTCGGCTATTTCCTCGAGCTCCTTGAAGATGAAGTCATAAACCTCTTCAGCAGAAGCACGATAAGGATAAAGTTCCTCTTCGGGAGCATCAAGGGCAGTCTCCTTCAGGATAAGGGGAACACCACCGTAGCGTTTCACGAGAGCGAAATAGTTGTAGGCACGGATGAAACGGGCCTCGCTCTTGAGGGAGACAGCGTCAGTAACGGGAGAGTCATCGATGTTCTCGATGAAGTGGTTGAGCTGACGGTTGAGATAGTAGGCATTGTTCCACCAGCGGAAGAGAGAACTGTTGCGCTGGACGCCATTCATCTTATAGGAATGGTAGTTTGTCTGGGCACCGCGCTCGGAGTACTTGCACTCATCACCCATTGTAATAGCATGGACAGGGCCCTCACCTTCGGCGCCGAGGCCGAGGTTGCCGTTCCAGTTCCAACCCTGGCTGAACTCCATGTTAACGGGAGACGTGCCGAAGGAACAGGGAGAGTCGTTCATCATGACGCAGCAGCTCGCATAGAGTTCGGCGAGGTTGGCCTCGATGAGGTAGGTATCCTGCCAAACCTGGGCGTCAGTATACTGGTCGGTAGGGAACTGGACAAGATACTTGTCACAGGAAGCAAAAGCTACCGCACAGATCAAAAGGATTGCATATTTAATATTCTTCATAGCGTCTTATTATTAGAAGGTAATGTTAAGACCAAGGCTCATAGTCCTCTGCTGAGGGTAAGAGTAACCTACTGTACCGCCGTTCTCAGGGTCAACACCGTATTTGTCAACGGTACTTACAGTGAAGAGGTTCATACCGGCGACATAGATACGTACCTTGGACATACCGATCTTCTTGCAGACATTGGCAGGGAGAGAGTAACCGAGGGAGGCGTTCTTGAGACGGAGGTAAGCTACGTCACGATAGGTGAAGGAAGTGGTCCACCAGTTGAGGGCGGAGCCGTTCGGGCGGGGAACCATTACGTCAGCACCCGTTCTGCGGCGGATATCGAAGTAGCGCTCGCAGTAAGAAGAGGTGGCGTCATCATAACCTATGCTCATGGTATAACCGAAGGCACCCTGGAAGAGCATTGAGAGGTCGATGCCTTTCCATGCGAGGCTGAGGTTCAAACCGTACATCCAGTGGGGCATAGCGCCCTTGCCGATTTCAACCTGGTCTTTCCAGTTGAGGACACCGTCACCGTTCTGGTCCTTGGGCTTGATATCACCAGGGCCAATGGTGGCGCTGTCATGGTTGAGGTCGTCAACTGTACACTCCCAGTTGACGACTTCTTCCTGCGTCTGGAACAGGCGCTCGGCCCCGTAACCCATCTGGCGGTCAACCCATGTACCGGTTTTGGTATAGAGTCTTGCACGGTCGGGATCGGTTTCGGGAGTCTGGTCGTAGTAGCTCCATTTCTCACGTGACCAGGAGATATTGGCGCTTACGTCATACATGAAGTCACCGTACTGGCCGGTGGAACCTGCTCTGAACTCAAATCCGCGGGCGCGCCTTGAGTTGAGGTTCTCCTGGGGAAGAGTTGCACCGAGAGTATTCGGGAGGGAAGAAGACCTGTAACCGGGGATGCCCTTGCGGTCACGCTGGAAGAGGTCGACCTCACCGTAGAGTTTACGTTTGAAGAAGGAGTAGTCGATACCTATGTTATAAATGGTCATGTTCTCCCAGGAGAGAAGGGGATTTGCAAGACCGGTAGAGGCAACACCCATGACAATCGCATCACCGAATACGTAAGGGTGGTCCTGCTCGTAACCTGTGAGGTAGTTGAAGTTCGCAACGTCGTCACGACCGGACATACCGTAGCTTGCGCGGATCTTGAGGTTGTCCACTACAGTGCTCTTGAGGAATTCCTCCTTGGCGATGTTCCAACCGAGTGAGAAGGAAGGGAAGTAGCCCCATTTGTAACCCTTGTCGAAGCGGGAGGAAGCATCGGCCCTGATGATGAATTCGGCCATATACTTGTCACGGTAGTTGTAGTTGAGACGTCCGATGAAGGAAGTGCGGCCATAGTCGCTGCTCCAGGAAGTGTCAGTCGCAGTCTTGGGATCACCGGCGGGGAGTTCCTCGATGATGGTGGTCTGGAAGTCGGTCCTTCTTGCATAGAAGCCCATGCTGTGGGAGATAGTGGACTCGAACATTGCGAGGGCGCTTACATGGTGGCCGTTGAAGTCACGGTTGTAATCGAGGGAATACTGCTGGACGAGGTTCTGGCCCGAGCTGTGGTCCATGCGGAGGTAGCTAGGAGAAACGGAAGCGCCAGCCTTGGAGATGAGTTCGGTAGAAGGCTCGTAGGTATAGAATATACCACGTTTGTTCATCCACTTGAGCTCACTGTTGTTGAAAGTGAAGATTACGTTGGCCTTGGCCTTGAGACCCTGGACGAACTTGGAGGAGTACTCGGCGAAGCCGATGACCTTCATGTTGTTGGTCTTGTTGCGATAGTAACCGGATTTCGTGATATCAACACCCCATTTAGGAGTACCGCCCTGCTGGTTGGCCCAAGCGAGGAGCTCGGGATGACCGGGGATTTCCTGGGCGTAACGGGGGTCGGCGGAGTAGATTGCGGACCAGAAGTTGGTACCATCCTGATAGAGGTCGAATCCTGAAGGATAATCCTTGTCAGTCATCGTGTACTGGAGGTTCATACCGATTCTCATGCGGTCATAGACCTTCGTCGAGAAGTTGGCCTGGAAGTTATGTTTGTCATAGTGGCCGGGATCCTCAGCCTTGAACTGGAGGGTCTGGCGGTTGAAGCCATAGTATCCGTAGTAGCTTGTACGGTCGGTACCGCCCTGGACGGAGATGTTGTGGTTCTGCTGGGGGGCGAACTTGCGCATAACTGCCTCATACCAGCTGTTGTTGAGATAGTCGGGGTTGCCACCGGTCTTGTAGAGCTCGAGTTCCTCCTCAGTGTAGGTTACACGGGAAGGATCACCACCCTTGTTGAGGTACTTGTCGTTGTCGAGCTGGGCCCTCTGGTAAGAATCAGCGGGAAGGGTCGTGACGACGTTGGAGTTCATTGTTACAGAAGAGTTGATCGTAACAGTAGCCTTCTGGTTGGAACCGGTCTTGGTCGTGACGAGGATGACACCGTTACCTGCACGGGCACCGTAGATTGAACCGCTACCGTCCTTGAGGATGGAGATGGATTCGATCTGTGCGGGGTCGAGAGAGGCAATCGAGCCTTCAATACCGTCGACGATTACGAGAGGCGCACCGAAGTTACGGATCTGGAGGGAAGCATCGTCCTGGCCGGGAAGACCGGAAGTCTGCTTGGAGATAAGTCCGGGAAGCTGACCGGCGAGGGTGTGGGTCGTGTTGCCGACCGGCGCCGTATTGAGCTTGTCACCCTTTACCTGGGAGACTGATCCGGTAACGGTTGCTACACGCTGGGAGCCGTAACCTACGACGACCGTCTCCTCGAGGGAGAGATTGTCCTGGGCAAGCACAACGGACATGCCGTTGACAGCGGTTGCAATCTGGGTAAGATAGCCGAGGCAGGAGATCTCGAGGGAGGCTCCGGCCGGGACTTTGATTGTGAATTTACCGTCGAAGTCGGCGGTAACGCCATTGCTGGTTCCCTGCTCAACGATTACGGCTCCCACAACGGGAAGGCCTTCAGCGTCAAGGACGACACCGCTGATGGAGCTCGCCTGAGCCGAAGCGGTCGTGCTGAACGCAATGCTGAGAGTGGAAAGCAATAGGAAACAAGCAAAAAATTTAGTTAAAAGTTTCATATGCTTTTGGTTAAAATATGAAGTGTCTGTTAAAATTGTCATTAATTGTGTATGGTTCCGCACGCGGTGCGCGCAGTATAGCAAGGCAAAGTTACGAAAAAGAAAATGCCACTTCCCGAGAGAAATGACATTTAACTTTGAATTTTGATATTTGATACGGGTCTCTATAAGTTCCAGTTGGCTTTCATCCATTGGAAGCGGTTCTCCATCCACTCCTTGAACTCGTCGATGTACTCCCAGTAAGTGTCACGGTAGACGGGGACGTTCCAGCATCCGGTGTCGCGCAGGTGGTCGTTCCAACGGTCGGAATCCTTGAGGACATACTTGTTTATCTCGTGCGCACGGGCCTCAATGTGGTCCGCCCACTCATTCCGGACGTTGTAGAACTCCATGAACCTCGCGTGCACGAGCTTCACGAAATCGGGATCATTGAACAGACGGGCGTACCAGCCCTTATCGGCCATCCATAGGCCTTCATGACTCCAGTTGTTGTTATACTCCGTATTTCCGAAGCACCCGTCATAGTCCCACAGAGGGCCCATCTTGATCTTGCCGCCGACGGACCAGTTCATGAATGAGCTCGTATGGAAGCACGCATCATTGTTTTTTGATATTTCGTTTATGAGGTACCAGTCGACAAGGGAGTCCATGTCGAAATAGGCACGGTAGCCTGTCTTGGGATCGAGCCAGCCGTCGGAATAGAGGACAGCCGTCGCCGTGTCGAAGAAATTGTTGACGAGATTGAAGTTGTCGTCGCCGCGGGCAATAGGGTCGGGGTCCTTTATTACAAAGGAATTGCCTATTCCCTGGGTGTGGAAGATAACGTCACCGTCCTCCTCGGAGGCGCGGGAGTCGACCTCGACGAGGAAGTCGGCGGGAACGCGGTGCTTGCCGGTCTCGAGGTGGTCGACGAGGATATACAGGCCGATGAAGTCATCGTTCAGATAGACGTTTATGAAGTCTACATCGGGTGTGAAATCAAAGCGGCAGTACTCGCGGCCTATCCAGTAGACAAGGTCGTTCTTGAGCATAGTCTTGTCGAAGAAATTCGCCAGCAGGCACCATCCGGCATCGGGGTGGCGTCCAAGCAAGCCGTACTTCTCGTCGAAATGGATCCTGTAGGATTTCTTGGGACAGTTCCACCAGCTCGAGTTGCCGCGGCCGCGGATCTGGCCGGGGATGTCCTCGACGAGACCGTCGGTCCAGTCGATCGTAAAGGTCGCAGGGATATAGTCGGTCTTGGACTCGATCGAGGCATGGTTCATCGTCGTTATGTAGAGCGTCGGGAAGACGAACTTCTTGACGGGAGGATTCGGATTGTCGCTGCCGGGATCGACGACCGGAGGGGTCACCTTGTTACAGGCGGCAAGCGCAGCGAGGGCAGCAAGGATACAAAGGTATTTCCTCATGGCACTAGAACTTTGCGGGATAGCCAAGGAGCTGGTAGGCAATCGAATAGGCCATGCGCTCGTGGCCTGCAGGGTTGGGGTGGAGCATGTCGCGGCCGAGCTCCTGGAAGTACTGCTCCTGCTCGGGTTCCATCGGGTAGAGACCGCATATCGAGCCAAGGTCGATGACTGGAACAGCCCATACGGTCGCGAGTTCCTTTATGATTTCGACATAGTCGTCGATAAAGAGGCCGAGGGAGTTGTCATAGCGCTCGTCGGGCTGGACATTGTCGGGACCGAAGGTTGCGAAGGCGCGATGGATCGGGGTCAGGAAGATCACCTGTTTTGTGGGATAGTTATGCTTGATCCAGGCCATGAAGCGGTTGAGTTCGGCCTTCACGGTAGTTCCTTCCATGACGAAGTCGCGGTGGGTACGGCCGACAGTCTGGCCGTTGTTGTTGACGACGTCATACGAGGTCGTATACCACTCGCCGGGCTCGATGGCGCAGTTGAAATCGTTCGTTCCGATGAAGACGAGCAGGCAGTCGATGTCCTGGCCTCTCTCCTCCATGAGCTTCTGGGCCATTGAGAGCATGTGGCAGGTGCGGTAACCGCTGACTGCATATACGTAATACTCAAGACCGAGGATCCTGTGGAGGGCATTCCAGTAGACCTGCTGGCCATTGCCGTTGCCGAACTGGTTGGGCTCGGTTATCGAGTCGCCGAGGAAGGCGACCCTGGCTCCGTTCCACTGGGAAACTATTTCGGGAGCGGGAGCGGCCGGGGCCTTTTTCTTGCCGGCGGCATCAGCGGAAAAAGCGGAGCATAATACCAGTAAAGCAGCAACGGCTGCAATTTTTGATACGACTGTTTTCATGTTATTTGCGATTGTATTTTATCAGTAATGAAGTCTTCGGAGTATCGAGAGCCAGGGTAAGTCCGGCGGCAAGTTCGGCGCCGCTGTACTCGGCGGTCTCGCCATTATCCTGGTTCTCAAGGACGTACGTCGCATCGGGGGCAAGGCCCTTCAGCATCACGGCCTTATTCGCCTCGGGGCAATCCTCGCGGCGGAAGGCGACTATGTAGCCGGAGCCGTCGGAAGGACGGTTGAGCTGGTAGGCCACCCATATGTTGTTCTCGACTATCTGCTCTCCGCAATCGGTGAGCGGATAGAAATCCTCGAGGAAATAGGGACGGACTGCATAGAATTCGGCGAGCCTTTTCTGCATCTCACGGATATCGAAACCGGCGTTTGTCACCTTCCAGTTGTGGGTCACGCAGTAGGAGAAGCTTGAGCGGTAGGTGAAGGGGTCGCAGTTGCCGGCGCCAGTTCCATGGACGGGAAGCCACTGGTTGAGGCCATAGGTATGGCACTGGTAGCCGATAGGCTCACCGTAGTTGTAGTCAGTCCTCCACAGGGGCGCGGCGCGGGAGGTCGTCTCGAGGTCGAGACGGCGTCCGCCAGACGCACAGTTGTCTATCAGCATGTCGGGGAATTCGGCCCTCAGGTCATCCCAGAAGGCGTACAGGCCGGTGATGTAGCCTATCTCGCAGATGCCGCGGCGGCCGGGCTCGTCGTTTGCCCAGAAGAAGCCTTCGGGGTCGAGGTTGTAGTCCTGGCGGTAGTAGTCGATACGGTTGTCGCGTATGAGTTTTATGATCTCGTCGGTCATCCATCTGCGGGCCTCGGGATTACCGAGATTGACGATATGGGAATTGTAGCTGACGTCGCCCTCGCAGTAGTCGGCGGGCTCACCGGGAATATGGTTGAGGAGGTACTCCTTATGGTCACGGCACCAGTAGCTGCCGCACTGGACCCTCTCGGGCTCGAACCAGAGCATGAACTTCGCTCCGACGGAATGGGCGGCGTCGGCAACCTCGCCGAGACCGTTGGGGAAGCGGGTGTCATCGACCTCCCAGCAACCCACGGTGTTGCACCAGTTCTTGTCCTCCTGCCACTTGTTCGCCTCCTTGTACCATCCGGCATCGAGCCAGAAGACGTCGGGGACGAGGCTGAACTGGGCGTAGCGCTCGATAAGGGCGGTGGCATAGGTCGAGGTCATGCAGGTGTACTCGTTGCAGGGCGCGGGGTCGCCGTAGTTGAAACTCGTGCAGACGGGATAGTCGATGGGCTCGCCACGGGAATCGAGGGGATGGTGGTGGGCAAGGATGAAGTGGCGGAACTTGTTGTTGCCGTCCATGCGGTCATCCGACCTCCAGGGGACCATCGCAATCGAAGGCATGCGGACTTCCTCACCGGGAAGGAGGTAGGTATCGAGGAACTTCATGCCGGAAGTGACCCGGAAACGGTCGGCGGCAGGGCGCTCTATATCGGCGATCCAGGTACCGGTCCAGCCTATCGCGAATACAATTCCTCCAGTAGGGGTCGAGACGCTGAAGAAGGGGAAGGCCTGGTTGGACGAGCGGCCTCCGGCAGGAGCCATCTCGAGATTGTCGCCCACTTCGTAGACCTTAGTCATTTGGGCGAAATCATGCTTGGAGGCATTGCTGCCGTCGGCATAATAAAGGGTATAGTCGCCTTTCCCGGCCGAAGCGCAGGCGAGGTCGACCACCTTTACGGCGGTTATCTGGGGAGTGTTCTTCGAGCCTTTGTTCGAGAAGCCGAGGACCCACTCCATGGCGTTATAGTCGGAGAATCTCTTCACTTTGCAAAATACCTCGAGACCGGTTTTTGGATCCTTCCAGGCATACTTCGTAAGGGTCTCACCCGCCCTCTCCGGAGTGAGTTTTGTCGAAGAGAAAGTCCACCCTTTGATGAAATCCTTAGAAGGTTTCCCTCCGTATTCGAACGAGAAGGGAGGAACGACACCTTTCCTGAAGGAGCGGGCGAGGAAGGCATCACATCCCGCCTCCCCTTCCTTGGGGAAGGTAATTGTCTGCTGGGCGTTCGCCGCGAAAGCGGAGAAAAGGACCGCCAGTACAAGTAGAGCTTTCTTCATATTCTGTCTCAATTTAACTTTCTGAACCTTACAAGGGCGCTGGAACGGGGGTCCGGGAGGTTGAAGGTATAACCCTCACCCATCAGCGCCGAGCCTTTCATTACAACTTTTGCGCCCGAGTCGGCATCTTCGAGTTCGTACTCCGCCGCGCCGTCGAGGCCGTGGAGAAGAACTGTGTACTGCGCCTCCGGACACGCGGCACGGCGGAAGGCGAGCAGAACTCCCGTGTCGTCCGAGGGACGACGGAGTTCGTACGCAAGCCACACGTCCTCGCGGGTCAGGTCGCCCGAACCGCTCAAGGGGTAGTAATCCTCGTAGTAGTAGGGTTTTATGGCCCTGTACTCCCCTATCCTCGTCTGCATCTCACGGTAGTCGAGACCGGCTTCGGTTATCTTCCAGTTGAAGATCAGGGTCGAGCTCAGCGAACTGCGGAAGGAATACTTGTCGGGAAGGAGGATGCCCGTTCCATGGATAGGAAGGAACATATTGAGCCCGTAGGTATGGCACTGGTAGCCGTCGGGGTCGTCATAATGGTAGTAGTCGGACCTCCAGAGAGGGGCGGAGCGGCCTATCGTCTCCCAGTCGAGCCTCTTGCCGCCGGAAGCGCAGTTGTCGATAAGGAGGCCGGGGAAGCGTTCGAGGAGGTAATCCCAGAAACGGTAGAGGTTCGTCACATAGCGTATCTCCGTCATGCCCTTGCGTCCGGGCTCGTCCTTCGCCGCCCAATATTTCGCCGGCTTGACGTTACAGTCCTGGCGGTAGTAGTCTATCCCGTTCTCCTCTATCATGTCGCCGTAGTACTTCATCAGCCACTCGGTGGCATCGTCGCTGGAGAGGTCGAGCATCTGCCAGGTCGACTCCTCGGAACCCTCCGGCCACTCGGCCTCCAGCATCCACTCGGGATGCTCGACGGACCACTGCGTACCGCGCACGACCCTCTCGGGCTCGAACCAGAGCATGAACTTCGCTCCGTGGCGGTGGGCCGCATCGGAAATCGGCTTCATGCCGCGGGGGAAGCGGAGGGAGTCGACGGTCCAGTTGCCGGTAGTATTGGCCCAGGAGAGCCCATTCTTGTAGTCGGAGGCTCCTGTGTGCCATCCGGCATCCATCCAGAACACATCTGGAAGAAGCCCGAACTGGGCATATCTCTCTATCATCGCGACGGCCCATTTCTCGGTTATCGCCGAGTATTCGCCGAAGGGCTGGGGATCGCGGTAGTTGAAGCCGCTGCAGAGGGGATAGTCGACCTTGCCGTCAACCTTCCTCGAGCGGTGTTCGATGA
>JAKSJS010000070.1 GCA_024398155.1 Bacteroidales bacterium
GTCGAGGTTGATGATCCTGTAATCGGGATACTTGTTCACGAACAGACGGACGACATGCGAGCCTATGAAACCCGCGCCACCGGTTATGATGAGTGTTCTTTTCATTATTTTGCGGAAGGATATTCAGTACAGAGAAGGACTTCGGCGGGAACGTCGTCCTCGACCTTGGGGAAGCGGGGAAGCTCCTCGAGGAAACGGTTGTCGTTCACATCGTCATTGACGGTGGAGACTTCGCCGATAAGGCCTGTGCCGCCCTCCATCCAGAAAGTATGGTAGCAGTACGGCTCGTAGCATACGCTCTCCCCGACCTCCAGCTCGACTTTCTCTCCGGGCTGGAAAACGCGCAGGACACCGTCGACCTTGATCTTTACGGGCTCGTCAAGTATCTCTTCGGTTTCGGGGTCGGCCTTCCACAGCTTCATGCAGAACTTGCCCTTGCCGGCGCGGTAGATTATATCCTCCATCTTCTTCCAATGGAAATGGGTGGGGGTTACCTGACCGTCACGGACCCACATTATCTTCTCGCAATAGGTCTTTTTGTCGAGATTGAAGTTACCGTTCCTTATTGTAAGAAGGGAAAGACCGAGCTTGTCGAAGGTCCCGAGGTCGTAATCTGTTATGTCCCATCCGAGGCCGTTGAGACGGATCTCGTCGCACTCGTGGCCTTTGGAAGCCCAATCCTCGGGGGTCCAGAATGCCCACTTGGGAAGGGCGAAATTGCATTCGGCGGCGAACTTCTTGTTCTCGCCGATGATGGCGTTTACTTCAGAGCGTTTCATATTATGCGGTTGTGAGATTGGTTATGCTTTTCCTACGGATTCGAAGATCTCCATATGGCGGAGGACAGCGGCCTTGTTCGTCCTTATGATGACGTTCCTGAGCTCGTCATAGTTGGGATTCGGGCAAGTGTCGACATACTGTTTGATTGCGGCGACGACGTCGGTATGGAGCGCGGTCGCGACATTTACCTTGCATATTCCGTTGTGGACACAGGCCTTGAAGTCTTCGATGGACGTGCCGGAGCCGCCATGGAGTACAAGGGGAGTACCGGGATTGCGCGCGGCTATCTCCTTGAGGCGGTCGATGTTGAGCTTCGGAGTCGCGACATACTTGCCGTGCTGGTTGCCTATCGCTATCGCGAGGGCATCGATGCCGGTGAGCTCGATGAAGCGGGCGGACTCTTCGACGTCGGTGAAGACATCGGCCTTGTCATTTACGTTCCATGCGTCGCCGACCTTGCCGAGTTCCGCCTCGAAGTCGCAGCCCGCGCCCTTCGACATTTTTGCGCAGATTGCCGACATGCGGACATTCTCCTCGAAAGGAAGGGCGGCGCCGTCGAACATTATCGAGTTGAAACCGAGTCTTATAGCTTTGGCGCAGGTCTCGAGAGTCTTGCCGTGGTCGAGGTGGAGGCAGGCGGGAACGCTTGCCTTGGCGGCCAGTTCAAGGCAGAAGGGGGCCATGAGTTCGATAGGGGGGAGGTCGGGAAGTTCGGCGATTTCAGCGACCTGGAGTATGATGGGGGATTTTGCCTCTTCGGCGGCTTCTATTGCGCCGCGTGCCTGCTCGAGGCTGAAACAGTTGAAGGCGCCGACGGCATAATGGCCGCGCTGGGCGTCTTTCAGGATGTTGGCGAATGATTCTATCATGATATAAGGATGTCGTTATGATTTCACAAAGTTAATCAAATTTATTAACTTCGCCTTCGATATGACAAGGAAACAGGAAATATCCCGCGTAACGTGGATAGGGATGGCGATCAATGCAGTTCTGACCGCCTTCAAGCTGGTTGCGGGCTTTGTCGGACGCAGCTCTGCAATGGTAGCTGACGGTGTCCACTCGCTCTCCGACTTCATCAGCGACATTATTATTCTCATCTTCCTCAAGATATCCTCCCGCGGGCGCGACAAGGACCATGATTTCGGCCATGGAAAGTTCGAGACGATGGCGACCTTCATCCTCTCCCTCGTCCTTCTTGTCGTCGCCGCCGAAATCCTCTCGGGAGGCATCTCCAAGATACGTGCGGTCCTTGCCGGCGAGACTATAGCGACTCCGTCGATGATAGCCCTGTTAGCCGCTGCTGTCTCCATTGCCGCCAAGGAGTTCTGCTACTGGATAACCGTACGAGTCGGCCGCCGTGTCAATTCTCCCGCAGTTGTCGCCAACGCCTGGCACCACCGCAGCGACGCCCTCTCTTCGATAGGCTCGCTGATAGGTATCGGTGCTGCAATCGTACTGGGCAACAAATGGGTCATTCTCGACCCGATTATGGGATGTGCGATATCCATCGCGATTTTCGTTGTAGCTGTAAGGATGGCGCTTCCGGCGATGAAGGAACTGCTAGACGTCGCCCTCCCCGAAGAAACTGAAAACGACATCATAAGGATAGCGTCCGAAGTCGAGGGAGTATCCACCATCCATAGCCTCAAGACCCGCCGCCACGGCCCCTCGATCATCATAGACGCCCACATTATGGTGGACCATAACCTCTCGATCGTCGAGGCCCACAGAATAGCCACCAAGGTCGAGGAGCGCCTCTCGGGGACCTACGGCGCCGGCACCCAGATCTCAATCCATATCGAACCCGACAACTACTCCCACGAAAATCACGAGTAGAGGCATACGATTTGTTTTTTTATATCTTTGTACAAAACGAAAGATTAGAAATGAGATTTTCCCTCAAATACATATTGCCTGTTGCCGCCGCGCTGCTTCTCCTCGCAGCTCCTGCCTCAGCCCAATACGCGAACTACAAGCCCAAGAAAGACAAGGCCACGAAGCTGTACGGCTACATAGACAAGAAGACTAAGGAGTGGATGATCGCGCCCGACTTCAACAAGGCAAAGCGCTTCGACGGTGCCCTCGCAGTCGTGACCGTCGACAAGATGGACGGCCTCATTGGCCCCGACGGCGCTTTCATCCTTCCCGCCGAATTCAACCGCCTCATAATTGACAACTCCCTCGGTATCGTCCAGGGCGAGCGTTTCCTTCTCGTCGGCGGCGAGGGGCCCTGCGCCGACAACGTGATACGCCTTTGGGGCGTCTACGACCAGAAAGGCAACGAAGTGATAGCTCCCTATTATGAGAGCCGCTTCTATTTCAACAGGTATGGGATTTCTGTGGCCCAGCTCGGCACGACGAAGAAATACGGCCTTATCTCGATGGCCGGACGCGTCATCACCCCGTTCGACTATTTCGCTATCAGCAAGGATATCAGCCGCTATTTTGCCCTTGACTCCAAATTCCTCCTTCATGAGTTCGACCTCGAAGGCCATGAGCTGAACCGGGGGGTCGGACCGCGTCCCGGATATGTCAAGCCCTACGATCCCGGCACCGACGACGTCAAGGCTGTCGTATACAAGCGCATGCTGATAGGGGAGCGCCTCTACCGCAACTCTGTCTACGCCATAGACAATCCGGGCGCTGCCTATGTCGTCGGCCACGGACGTCTTCTCGTCAAGAGAATTACGAACGTAACCACAGGCAACTATGTCAACTGGGGCGACTACGACGAGAATTTCCTCCGTCTCAATCTTGTAGAATGCGGCCCTGATGTAAAGTATGCGATGTATTACAAGCCGACCGATAGATACTACACCATCGAAGCCGACGTATGTGCCCCTGACGGCACTGTGAAATGGGTTGCCTCCGATTTCGGATGGTATGAGGCTGTATGCGATCAGGGCATTATCTACAATGCCGGCGGAGAAGAACTGTGGTTCCTTGCCTACGACAGGAACTTCCCCGCAAGACTCAAGTATTTCGACATAACCGGTTACCTCAAGGGAAGGGCTCCGACTGTATCCGCCGCCTTTGACTTCACCTCCGACGACACCCGCCTTCTCGACTCATGGTACAAGCTTGCCGACCTCAGGAAGTCCATTGAGCTCGCCGAGAACTGCGGTCTCAGCTCCTACGAATATCCCCCGATTCCCGGCGCTTCAGAGCCTTACATCGAGAAACTCGAGAAGAAATATCCTGTTCTTCGGAGAATGTTCGGCATCGGGGAAGTCCTCTCCGGAAAGATTACCTGGCCGGACGGTCCCGAAGGCACAGCGGTGCTGAAATATTCGCCGGACCTTACCGTTCCTCTCATCGACCATTATGAGGCAGTTTCGCTGACCAACGAGTCCAAGGAGACGGTATTCTGGGGCGCTGACAACCTCCGTTACGTCAAGCTGGACCTCGTTCCGTTCTCAATCAAAAGGCATTCTGTCACAAATCCCCTCGAGGTCGGATATCTGTGGGACGACACGGAGTCGTCCTCCTTCGGCTATTCCATTGCTGTCAATCTCTACGAGTCCGACGGCTACTTTGTCCGCACCCTCGGTGTCTCCAACGAACTGAGCGCATGCGAGGATCACATAATAGTGCTGGGAGATCTCGGGATGGTCTTCACCGACATAATCCCCGACACCCCCGGCAAACTCGTCTTCTACGTCCACAATCCTTCGACGAACCTGCTTTCCGGCCTCGCGAACTGCAATTTCCAATAAGGATTTTTGTATCAATCCGTTTGCAAATTCAACGGATAGTTGTAAATTTGTTTCTAATGTAAATCCCAATCCGATAATGAATACTTCAAAATATATGGAAATCAAGTCATACAACGCCCCTCAAGTCAAGGTCATCGAGGTGAACGTGCAGAATGTTCTCTGCAAGAGCAAGAGCGATGGCAATGAGCCTATGCAAGAATACGATTACGATGATGGAGGCTTCGAAAACGATTATTAATCAAAAGAAAGGATAGCGACAACATGAGAACAACAATTATTTCATCAATGTGCGTGGTGATGGCACTCTGCCTTGCTTCATCATGCAAGACAGAGGAGAGCCCTGTTACGCCAGAATACAACGGTAAGACAGTCATCACAGCCGTTGCCGACCAGATTGGCTCAGGAACCAAGGCTGAAATGGCATATCGCTACGATGTCCTCTGGCAGGAGGATGACCAGATTTACGTAAAACAAGGCACAACTACCGATACATTCACCCTTGTTGATGGCGAAGGCACGACAAAGGGTACGTTCGAGGGGACAGAAAGCATTTCCGGCGAGATTGAAGCATTCTATCCTGTAAGTATAGGTGAAACGATGGAATGGCCTTCTGTACAGACCAGTTCGCAGGCCGCCCCGATGTATGCCAGCCAGACCATCACCGGCGAGGCAGGCGAAGCTGTCAACTTCGCCAGCCTCGGGTCCATGCTCCAGATAAACGTCACGGCATCGGAGAGTAATACGGAATTGACAGAGATAAGGCTGTCCGATGCCAGCAAGCCGATGAGTGGTGAATTTGTCGTGACAGATGGCAAGGCGGTGATGACAAGTACTTCTAACGGCGGCATCACCCTTCAACTGGACAATGTCCTCATAGGCAAAGTTGTCAAATCTTTCTTTGTCGCCGTTCCTGCCGGTAAATATGAAGACCTCGGGCTTGATTTTGTTTTCAGCGACGGTCGCATCCGCAAGATGCGCTCCACCACAATGCCCGAAATCTTGCGCAACACCGTTGCGAAGATTTCACTCTACCTGGATATTACCCATATGCCGAAAAGCATATCGCTTAACTATTACGATCTGGATTTGGAACCTACAGTCTCATTCCAGCTCTTGGCGACAGTTCTTCCAAATGATGCAGCAACCAAGACTGTCATCTGGAATAGTTCGGACGAATCCGTTGCTACGGTGGACCAGACCGGCAAGGTCACGGGTGTTGCCGAGGGAACGGCCACAATCACGGCGACGACCGCGGACGGCTGGCTTACTAAATCCTGTATCGTGACGGTCGATGAGATACCTGCACGAGCACTTCTCGGTAAATTCAGCGTGTCGCCAAACAGGAAGGTTCGCTTCTCCCAGGGCAACCTTTGGCTCGGCAACTGGATTTATGACCGGAATCTGGAGACTGAATATTACTTCGAAGACCACCAATGGCAGCACCAGCCTTTGCGTGACAGTACCTGGCTGATGTCTCACAGAAACCATTTCTTCTGGAGCAAATTCCAGGAAATCACCCTTTGGGATTTGTTCCCGGATCCTGAAAATCACGCGACAACGGAAGATGTTATCTTCACGAACGACACGGAAACAACCCCGCGCAAGGACTTCGGTGTCGTTGTCAACGGCAAGCGGAGAGTAGGCTTGTGGCGCACCCTTTCCTATGCGGAATGGCATTACCTTTTTGAGGAAAGACCTATGACCTATGGCAAGCCCAGATACACCAACTGGTGGGGAGGCGTAAAGATTGGGGAGCCGATATACTACGGTGTGTTCATCTATCCGGACGATTACAACGGAATACCGGTGGACAAAAACCTGTTTACTTGGGAAGAGCTGAACGATGCCGGCGTCGCCTTCCTGCCGATGGCCGGAATACGCGAAAGGACGAAAATAGTCCAGATGCCCGGCGCTCCTTATCACATAGGCTGGTACTGGTCTTCGACTCCGGACAGCACAAATGTAAGGAACGCGTGCAGCGTGTACATCCCGGATATGGAGAAACCCAAGTACGAGGACTGCACGTACCGGGGGAAAGCCTTTTCCATACGCCTCGTCAGGGATGTAATTGAATGACAATTGAATTTCAAAAAAGGAAACAGTGAATCAAAGCTTACTTGTAATTACGAACAAGTGAATGTAAAATAAAAAGCATATTAATACGCAGCCGTGTATCATTCAAAGATATGCGGCTGTTATTTTTATCTGAAACTTTGTGATTCTGTCGCCCTAACCATCCACCCAGTTGCATACATGGTGAAAAGCATTCCTCTAACTCTTCGAGTTTGATGATAAATTGCTAACTTCATCCCGAGAAATTGCAATTTTGCACCGCTATGCATTTCAGGTACTGTTTGGCCTGAATTTGCAAATCACCGGGAGCACGCCCCTGCCTACGAGACCCCCTGGAGGCATATTGCTGCTCCAGATGGGGCAAATTCGTCCCGCCAGGAGCACCGATCGTCCTTCCACGCCACTCTACTGAACATAATCGCTCCAGGTGATTTGAAGGAAGACAAATTCCCATTTATCGAATACATTGAAGCCCGGAATAAGACAGTTCCGGGCTTTTTTTATGGATAAAAACTTATTGACTTTGTCGCGTATAACCGTCTAACTTGTCACCTGGAACCGGTGGCTCTTGCCCTCCCCGGACGCACATGATAAATGCTTTTGGATGCTTGCAGCTATATCTGAAGGCTGACACGTTCATTGAACAATAAGGATTTGTTTGGAGACGTACAGCCCCTGTATTAATAGAGAAAAACAAAGAAGATGAGGAAGAGAAGGGAAGTGGCGAAGGTCGACAGAACAAGAAGGGGAAGCATAGGGTCAAGGGCGCGGTCGTAGCGTGTCCATACTCCGCGGAGATGGCGCACGAAGAGGGGGAGGGTGATGACGTACACCATACTGAAGGGATCTACGATGAGGCTGAAGGCAATGAGCGATGCCCAACCAAGTACGATAAGCACTGTCTGGTAGATTCTGGCGGCGCGCGGACCGAGCCGGAGGGCGCCGGTCCTCCGCGTTGCCGCATCAGTCTTCATGTCCCTTATATTGTTGACGTTAAGCACCGCAACGCTGAAGAACCCGATTGCTGCCGCAGGCAGAAGCCATGTCCAGGAAAGGATTGCGAGAGTGAGGATGTAGGCCGAACCGAGCGTTGTGACAAGCCCGAAGAAGATAAACACGAAGAGATCGCCAAGGCCGCGTGGACCGTAGGAATTGCGGCCGACAGTGTACTTGATTGCCGCAAGGACGGCAAGCGCTCCCAGAGCGACAAACGCCGCTGCGCGGCCCCATAATCCGAACCTTCCGAACGCGAACCATATCATGGCAAGCCCGGATATACAGGAGGCGAGAGCCATGTAGAAGACCAGCCTTTTCATCTCCGGGACAGTGATGTCGCCGTCCATTATCGAGTAATGCGCCCCGAGTCTTCCGTCAGCTGAGTCAGTGCCTCTCATAGCGTCACCGAGTTCGTTTGAGACGTTGGACAGGATCTGTAGAAGAACAGCCGTGAGGACAAGGAAAACAACTACAGACCATTTCACTGCCGAACCGGACGAGGAGGAGTAGAGTCCGATACCGCACGCTATTCCTGAAAGCGACTGGGGAAGAGTCCTCAGCCTGAAAGATTTGATACATGCCTTAAGCGTCATTGTTTCTCTCCTGTATAAAGCCGGCAGATGCCGAGTGTGTATGATATGTGAAGGACATTCTTAAATCCGCATGACTCCATCGTTGCGACCCATTCGGCCGGTTTTGGGAAGGCCAGCACGGAGGCAGGAAGATAGTTGTAGGCAGCCTTGTCGCCCGATACGATACCGCCTATCCAGGGCAATATCTTAAGGAAATAGAGCTTGTAGAGCGAGCAGAGGATCTTGTTGGAGGGAACGGACAGTTCGAGTATGACGAGCTTTCCGCCAGGTCTCAGAACCCTCAGGATCTCCTTCAGGGCTTCTTCCCTGTGTTCGAAATTCCTTATGCCGAAGCCTATCGTGACAGTGTTGAAGCTGTCGTCCGGAAAACGGAGGGACTCGCAGTTGCCGGTCTCGGCGCTGATTGAGCCGGACAGTCCGAGAGACACTACTTTCTCTTCCATTACGGCAAGCATGCCTTCCGAGAGGTCTACGCCGGTAATATGGGCGTCGGGAAGGCGGCCGGCGATCGCGACAGCGAAGTCGCCGGTGCCGCAGGCAACATCCAGCACGGACGGCCCGGAAACGTATTTGAGCGCTCTCTTCCTCCAGGACTTGTCCACCCCGAGGGAAAGTATATGGTTGAGCTTGTCGTAATCCCCGGAAATCGAGTCGAAAAGCGATCTTATTCTGTCTGTATTAGGTCCTTTCATATTCTGATTGTTAAAAACTTAGTGAGGCGCCAAACGTAAGTGCGCCAATCCATTCATTGTTACGTCCGAGATATTCGTTGGCAATCTGGATCTCACCGCCGGGATACTCCTCATAAACCTTTGGCTGGAGATAGAGGAACTGCCATCCAAGGAGGAAGTCCAGTTTTATCGACGGTGAGAGCGCTATCCTGTATCCTCCGCCGAGCTTTATCAGACCGGCAAGAGTGCTCTCATTGAATATGTCCCAGCCGGGGCCGCCCTGGAGGAAGGCCAGGGGCCTGTCCCCCGCGGCGTCAGCATCG
>JAKSJS010000071.1 GCA_024398155.1 Bacteroidales bacterium
AGCGGCCGTAACCGGTAAGGGTAAAGTCAAGGCCTTTCCATGCGCAGGAGAAGCTGAGGCCGGCATAAAGCTTGGCCCAAGGGCTCTTGCCCTCGATGACCTGGCGGTCCTCGGAGGCTATCTGGCCGTCATCGTTGTAGTCTTCGTAGATGATGTCGCCGGGCAGCGCATCGGGCTGGATAATCTTGCCCTCGGAATTGACATGACTGCGGACATCGTCCTTATCCTGGAAAATTCCGAGCATCTTGTAGAGGTACCACATACCTAAAGGCTGGCCGACTTCTGACTTGGATACGGAAGTATACTGGACAGTCGTTGAGTATCCAAGGGAAAGGATCTTGTTGTGGGTGGTCGAGAGATTTCCACTGATAGAATAGGTGAAGTCTCCTATTGTATCATGCCATCCGGCCTCGAACTCGAAGCCCTGGTTCTGGAGAGAACCGGCGTTCACCGTCGGGGAACCGCCCTCATTTCCGGTAGTCATGAGGATAGGAACAGCGAGGAGGAGCTCCGAACTCTTCGAATAGTAGTATTCGGCAGATGCAGTGAGGCGGGTGCCGAGGAAGGCCATGTCGACGCCGGCGTTGGCAGTCATCTTCTTCTCCCAGACGAGATCATTGTTCGTGAGGTTGGACTGGGTCTTTCCGATAACCTTCGTATCGCCCTCGAGGATTGCGCGGGCTGCAGTATTTATAGTAGCCTGATAGTCCCAGGCTCCGATGTTGGAGTTTCCGAGCGTACCGAGATTGGCGCGGAGTTTCAGCTCGTCAATCCAGGGAACGTCGAAAAAGCTTTCCTTGCTTATGCGCCATCCTATCGATGCAGAACCGAAGGTACCCCATCGATGGCCTTCGGGGAGACGGGAAGTACCGTCGCGGCGGCCGGTAAGCTGGAGGAGATACCTGTCGTCATAGCTGTAATTGATACGTCCGAAATAGGACATGAGGGCGTACTCGATGTAACTTCCCGTACAGGTCTGGTTGCCGGTCGCGGAGTTGAAGGAAGTTATGTACTTGTCGCCGACCATGAGGGGATCGAGTTTCGTCTCGCCCTTGTAGTCCTCCTTGAAATAGTCGTAGGAGAAACCGACGACAGCACCGATATTGTGTTTGCCTATCTGCTGGGCATAGTTGAGCGTAGGCTCCACAAGGATCTTGTTATGGATGGCTGTCGAATACTGGATATGGGCGGCGTCATCGCCCTGGCCCATAGCCCAGTTGCCTTTCTTGCGAACGAGGTCGGTCTGGCCGAAGTAGTTCTTGTAAGAGACATTTACCTTGGCGTTGAGGATGCCTTTGATGAGATCCACCTTGCCGTAGATGTCGCCATACATATATCTCTGGAGGTTGACACCATGGGCGAACTCGTTTTCTGCAAGAGGGTTGAGGGCGTATGTATTGGCCCTGTCGGCGTTGCCGTAGCCGTAGCCGCCGCGATGGGACTCGTCATAGATGGGGACCGTAGGGGGCATGTCTATGAATTCCTTCCATGGGTTTCCGTTCAGATTATGGGTGTTCGAATAGGTAAAGAAGAAGTTCTCGCCGAATTCGAAGATGCCCTTGCGTCCGGAGGTATTGAGACGGAAGCCGATCTGGTTGAAACCGGTGTACTGAAGAGCTCCGCCGTCATCCTTATAGTTGATGGAGGCGTAGTAGTTCACATCCTTGCCGCCTCCGGAGAGGGAGACGTTGTAGTTCTGGAGGATTCCTGTCTTCAGCATCGCATCCTGCCAGTCAGTATCGTTCTCATAGTGGTTCTGGTGGTGTTTCACACCGCTTACGCCCTGGAATATGGCATTATCGTAAGCCATGTCGTCGTAGAACTTGTAGGTTTCCGCATCCATGAGGTCATAGCGGGGCAGCCAGTAGACCTGGGCGGAGCCGTCAAACTTGACTTTGAGACCGTTAGCGCGGCCTTTCTTGGTCGTAATGATAATGACTCCGGAGGCTGCACGGGAACCGTATATGGAAGCCGACGAGGCATCCTTGAGGACCTGGATGGACTCAATATCCTCGACGTTGAGACCCAGTTCGTTTCCACCGTACGAGCCATCCACAATGAAGAGCGGGGCGTTGCCGGTGAAGGAACCGATACCGCGGATCTGGATCGAAGCGTAAGAGCCGGGCTGGCCGCTGGAGGTGATATTAACGCCGGGCACAAGTCCCTGCATCGAAGATATTACGCCTCCGGACTTGCGGTCCTGGAGCGCAGCCTCACGCACTGTAGAGACGGAACCGAGAAGGTCTTTCTTCTTGACGGTACCGTATCCGATCACGACAGCCTCGTCAAGGATAGTCTTGTCCTCCTCAAGGACAACGCTCATACCGTTGGATGCGCCGATTGTAACATTCTTGAAGCCAAGACAATTGAATTCGAGAAGGGCTCCGGGAGCAGCAACAATCGAAAAATTTCCATCGGCATCGGTGATTACGCCGGAAGACGATCCGTCAGCCGTTGATATTACGGCAACGCCGGGAAGCGGCTCCCCTTCAGGATCGACGACGACTCCGCTTATCCTGCCCTGGGCGAAAGCGGAAGCGGCAGCCAGCATCATAAGAAAGATCAATAGTGATTTCTTCTGTTTCATACCTGTCAGTCAGTGTTCGTGGTTATTACAAACGCAAATATATAAACGACTTGTCATCAACATCCCGGAAAATCGGAATGTTGATGACAAAAATGCACAACCCTTGCGCAATTTTGCGCATGTCGTATTGCGCAAGCCGGCTATAGCCAGCCCATAAGCGTCGAGAGGGCGGATATCATAGCCTCCTCATAACGGTCGAGGTCAGTGACTTCGAAGATATAGCGGTCCTCCGACTTTTCATCGAAACTCCATGATACACGGCCTTCCGCGCTGCATGAAGCCGTTATGGGAACGAATCTGAAGACTTCCTCGGAGGCGTCTTTGCCCAGTGGATTTATTGATCCGTCCTTCCATACAGTGAGACCGGCGCAATGGAGGAAGCCGGCGGTACACCACATGTTCCTCATCTGGCCACCGAACTCATCGGCTGCAGCTTCGTCCACAGGGCCCTCAAGGACTCTGAGCCAATCCCGTCCGTCCGCCTTCGAAAGAGCATAATTGAAATAATTGAGAAGTTCCGGGGACATCCCGTCGAATATCCGTCCCTGGCGGAAGCGGTAATATGTACAGTACTTTCCGAGGACTCCACCCTTGGCACACCACTCATCCACGTTCTGCATACAAGGCATCCAGTAAACGGGGCAAGGGAGGGAGAACATCGCCGCATACTCGGTCGGATGGAGGGCGACGTTGTATTCGAGTATAGGAGAATCTTCGGCGCTTCCGGCATTGAGATATACGGCTTTGACCTTTGTTGCAAAGAGGTCGGGCCATAGCTCTGCCGCCTTGACGACGTCGAGGCAGCCGCCAAGCACATGGATCGCGACAGGCTCCGGACTTTCGTCGAGGGTACGGCGTATCATCTCGAGACCCGAGCGTACTTCTCCGTCGGCTCCGGCCTGGCCGACGCCGACAGGAACGCCAAGCGAGGTCAACCAGTTAAGCTGGGAGACAGCCGCGATATCGGGATCACCGACTGCGGGAAGGTTGTCGATCACGACACCCTTCAGGTCAACCATGCCGGCTTTTGCCAGAGCGAACTCGCATGCCGCATCCCAATGGTCGTCAGGATCACCATAGGGACGCGTAAGGTCAGTAACATGAAGGACAGGTACGGGACCGGGGGTGTTAGTACAAGCTACACCAAGGACAAAAGTTGCAACCGCAAAGAAAAAGAATTTTTTCATATTTATTGAGTTTCAGTATTATCCAATGCAAAGATAATTACTTGAACCGTCAATCATTACTACAGTTTAACGTTTTGCGCAAAAATCGCACTCTCAGTCGAACTCTCAAAATTATTTTTCTTTTTCTTTGTCAATCAAAAAATGATTTTTCTTTTTCCTGCTTCCTGCCGTTAATTTTTCGGATACTTTTGCGGAACTCAACTAAAGTTCTTATGGAAGAAACTGCAAAAATCTGTGCTACAGACTGCACTATCGTAAAAAGACCTGTCGAACTGACACCCGAAGACATACGCCTGGAAGAAAGGTATGTTGACATCCGTACCGACGCCGTTTTCAAGATGATTTTCGGCAAGGCACAAAACAAGGACCTACTGATCTCCCTCCTGAACGAAATCATCGAAGACTTTAAGATAAGCGACATCGACTATCGCGACAAGGAGCAGATTTCCGGATCGGACGAAAAGAGGTCCGTGTACGACATCTTCTGCTCAACCGATGATGGCAAGAATATCGTCGTCGAAATGCAATTTGAGCCGACTTCGGACCTAATGAACAGGATGTTGTGCTATTCCACATATCCGATTATGGAACAGCTACAGAAAGGAGACAAATCTTATCACATCAACCTTGTCTATGTCATAACTTTCTGTAACTTTGCCATCGAGCATGAGGAAGACTGGGAGCAGAACTCCGACGGAATCATTTCAAGGTACTCGATCAGGGAAGAATCAAACGGAGAGCTTATGACCGGAGCCCTGAAGTTCATCTTTGTGGAACTGGGACGATTCACCATCGGATGCGAGGACGCGAGGTCGCTGCGGGACAAGTGGCTCTACAGCCTCAAACACATGCACGAGCTTCGACAGAAACCGGACAACTTTAAGGATAATATTATGGAAAAGCTCTACAACGTAACAGAACTTTACTCCCTCCCAAGAGAGGAGAGAGTAAAGTATATCCTTGAGAGGAAACGTATTCTTGACACCAACAGCCTGATTTATGACCACGAAGAAAAAGGACGTACAGAGGGTCGCAAAGAGTCTGCCAAGAATATGGTCAGGGAAAATATCCCGGCCGATGTAATTGCCAGATGCACTGGCTTGTCTATAGAAGAAATCAGCAGATTGCAGTAAGCATCTCTCGATGAACGGGTGCGCGAGAGGGAGTTTACGCACCATTTTCGCGGATTTTCCATTAAAATGGTGGGCCGGACATGAAAATCACACCGGGCCGGCATCCCTCGTACGAAAAAAGTGGGTCCTGAGGAACAGAACCCACTTTTTATATGCCGGCGTACTGAAAACAGTACAATAATGAGTCTAACGACTATTAAAACTGGAAGCGATATAGGACTTCCTTGCTGCTGCGGTTAAAAGCAACGTAGAACCAGCCATCCTTGTAATCGATGCCTTCCGGTTCGAGGCAGAAGTCATTGATGTCGATGATTTTCAAATCTCCTTTAGCAAAATCATACACATACAGGCAACATCTTGCCGATGAATACACCCCGGATGGCATGTAGAGTTTTCCGTCCCTCGCGCAAGCACCCTGGGGCAGGGTCAGAGCGGGGCTGAAAATCATCTCTCCGAGAAAGTCATCCTTCTTCATAGTATAGGACCCTTCAGTAAATTCGCTGAATGAAGGGAAACGGTAGCGACGTATAAAGTCCGTGTTGTGACCATAAAGCCATCCGTTCTCCGCATCGTAGCTGTATGCCGAGATACCGTACATCCATTCAATATGTTCACCTACGTCCTCGGGAGGGTTGAGGGTACCTACCAGCTGCGATCCTTTGGATGAGATGTCATACACGTAAATATTGTATGGAGGAATGCAGGCAGACACGAAAAGAAGCGGGTGTTCAGACTCGGGAGTGAGTTTCTCGGGTCCGAAGAAAGCCTCATTGCAGTGGAGGCCGTAAGTATCTTCGGGATCGGTATCTCCACTGTAAAGATGTCTCATGCGGGAAAGACTGAAGCAAGAATAGCCCCCCTTGTCGTGGAAGAAGAAGATATTGTCGCCGTCGATTGCAAGGCCCTGTATTGTGCCGACCTCATTCACCCTGATTTCATTGGGGATGAGCTGCCATAATTCTCCAACTTTCTGGACTTTGACTCCGTCGCGGATGTCATATCCGCTGAAGAAATCCGGAAGTGAGACTGTACCGAGTTCGGTAAGTTCCCCGGGGAGAAGTTCGTATTCAGCGACACGGTCTTCAAGATGGAGTTTTACCGTAAGGTCATCCGAATCAATGGGGTAATGCTCTATCTTATACGTACCATTTTCATCAGTGACGGTTGAATGTTCTCCGATTTCCACCGTAATCCCTTTAACCAGGCTTTTCCCGAGGGCATTTCTAACCTTTCCGGTTATTGTGCATCCTCCTTCATCTTCAGGTTCGGGATCAGGAGTTACTTCGGGCGTTTCTTCGGGGGTCTCCGGCTGGGGTGCCGGCGTACAAGCAAGCGCCAGAAACAACGCAACTGCAAGCGCCAGGGTGGAATAAACGTATTTCTTCATGACTTTGACTATTTCAAGTCGAATGTTGCTGACCAGAGGTCGTAGGACCAGAGCCAGTCCTCGCCGGTAACGGCAGGGGTGTAGTAGACTACAATCTTGTCCTTGTCGGGCATATAGCCCTTTGTATCAGTAAGGAAACCGGGGTTATGGGCACGGGGGAAGCCGGTAAGGTCGGGCCCGATCTCGGCAATCTTTGTCCAGGGGTTGTTCTCCTTGTCGAGAAGATCTGCATCTATGAGAGCCTCATATACACGGCTGATGTCGCCGACCCAGGTAGGGACTATCCTCTCGTAGTTCTCTGTCCTCTCCTCGGATACCGTGTAGATCTTGTCTTCGGAGTACATGGGATAGCTGTTCGCAGAAAGGAAAGGAACAGCTTCCTCCTCGCCGAGGCGGATATTGTCGAGGTCGTTGAGGATTATCTCGCGACGGGCATAAGGTCCGTTCTCCGTAGTGGAGTGGTAGTAGAGGACTATCGTGGAGTCGTTCTTGACGACAGTCGTGCTCTGGCCGGTACCCCATTTGTCGCGTCCCTCGTAAGGGACGAGCGGGTTGCCGTCGAACTTGATATAGGGTCCTTCGATGCACTTGGAAACCGCAAGGCCTATCTGGTTGTGTTTGCAGTCCCACTGGTCTACACCTAGATAGGTCATTATCCAGTCATAGGTCTCCCCTTTCCAGGTTGTCTTGAACTCTCGGACGTCAGGATCGCAGATATGGCAGTTGTCCCATCCTTCGGCCGAAGGCTCGATGATCTGGGTCGCAGGCTGCCATACATAGCCGTCCTTGGTGGGAATACCTTTATAGAGATAGATATAGTCCACAATCTTGAAGGGGTCGCGGTTCTCGCAGAGGAAGCCGTAGATGATATCGTACTGGTCGATGATGAAGCTCGGAGCATAGTCGTAATGACCGGCTCCACCGCTGAGCTCGTAGCGGATTTCAGGGACGAGGAGTCCGTCGGAAGACTTCGGGGCGCAGGAGACGATCACAAGCGCCGCGAGAGCGGAAAGGATTATTCTTCTCATAGCTGGTATATATTATTCGATGGGAACTTTGACATATGAACCGGTTGTTCTGTAGATATTGTAGGTCCACTCGGCGCAGTTCGATGAGCTTACATCCGGCGCGGCCTTGGAGACGGTGAAATATACCTGAAACTCCTTGTAGTTGGGAATATATCCGTAAGCATCACGACGGAAACCGGCGTTGTGATTGCGGGGGAAACCGGAGACAGCAGAAGTAATAGTGCCATAGGTCTTCCATTTGCAAGTACCGGCAAGGAAAGCATCGAAGTCCGCATAGTGGACGCTTACCGAACTGGCGATGAAAGTAGGATAAGTGGAGGAAGAGTTACCCTCAATCACTGCAAGGATCTTATTGTTCGCCTCGTCAACGGCGAAATCCGCATTCCTCATGCAGGATACGCCCTGAGCTCCGGGGATAGTCTTGATCTCGCCCATCTTAATGTCCGACATGTCGCTCATGTCAACTTCACGATAAATGAGGCTTGTTCCTCCCGAATACCCGCGGGTATAGGTGAGCAGGACCTTGCCTTTCTTATCGAGGGAGATGGCGGAGGGCTGGCCCACGCCCCAGAATTTAGAATGTTCTTCGCCGGGGAAGTCGATAAGGGCGGAAGGATACTTGTCCCATGAAGTAGCGTCGGGATCATTGCTGAAAGCAACACCTATCTCGTTTCCGAGACAATCGCCGGTATCGATACCGAGGTAGAACATCGCGTAAGTATACGTCTTGCCATTCATTTTGAACTCGCCCTTGATTACAGAAGGATCGCAGGTGTGGACTTTGTCCCATGTGTTCGGAGTCGGCTGGAGGACGCTCGTAGCAGAAGTGTAAGCGACACCATCAGTGGCAAGTACATGGAATACGTTGTCCACGAACTTGTATTTGGTAGGATTCCCGCAGAACCAGATATGACATGTACCGTCACCGTTATCGATTATCGAGGGGCAATAGGAATATTGGGCGCCGGAGAAGAAGCCGAACACCTTCTTCGCCTCCGAGAATCTGAATTCCGTCTTGTAGGCGCCCTGAGGGCCTTCAGGCTCCTCCGGAGCGGGCTCGGGCTTATTGCAAGCGGTAACAAGAAGCGCAAGTGTGGAAATTGAAAGAATGATAAATTTCTTCATATTGATTGTATTTGATTATTACCATTTTGATATCTCTTCGTTCATCCATTCGAGACGGTCGGTGTAGAAATCCCTCATATAATCGACCTCAAGTCTATGATCACCCAGCCATACGACATTAGGCCATACGTAAGTGTCAAGGATGGACCATCTCGAGAAGTTCCTGCCGGCAGAGCCGGCGATCTCGCCATATTTTTCCTCTATGAAGTCCGGAATTTGCTGAAGCCGGGGATAGGACTCCTGCCATATCCTCTTTACAACCGCCTTGAACTTCGGGCCTCTGAAAAGATAGCAGTACCATCCCGTGTTGATTCCTTCCTGAGTATGATTAATAATGTACCACCCCTGCGGGCCATTCGAGACCTGGGCATGAGCGGTCAGGTAGTTGCAGTTGCCAAGGCCAAGGTCAAAGTCCCATACATGGTAGAACTCGAGTTTGCCGTCATGCCTTTTCACGAGAAAAAGGCTCTTGAACAGGTCTGCATCGATGTTTTTCGTGAGTTCCTGGACGATGAAATTCTTCGCGAAGGATTCTACGTCTATGAAAAATTCGTATCCCTTCGTGGGATCGTCGAAGTACGAGGAGACGAGAACTGTCTCGAAATCGTTTATATAGTTCTTGATAGACGACAGGAGTGCGGCTGAGGGCTGCTCGGGATCGCTGAACA